>JAITXR010000223.1 GCA_031284665.1 Paludibacter sp. | reverse complement strand
GGCTAATTTTTCCAACACTTCCAACGATGGATTACCTTGTCCTCGTTCTAACTTGTACAAAGTGTTTGTGCTTATTGCCGCCAATTCCGCCAAATGCGGCTGAGTTATTTTTAACTCTTTCCTGCGGGTTTTAATGATTTCGCCAAATTGTTTTACTAACATTATATTGTGATTTAGATTGCAAAATTACAATAATTTTTTGACTATCAACTAAAAATCACATTTTATTGTGATTTTTAATAATTTCAAATGCAGTTTTTTAAATAAAATCCATAAAATCACATTATATTGTGATTTTACTGTGTGAAATTAGGGGTTAAACGAATTTAAAATCTTAAAACACTGCCCTGCAAACTTTTACAACATTATCGGGAATGCCAAATGTGTAGATATGAATTGCCGGTACGCCTGCGCTTTTAAGTTCCAATGCTTGCTGCGTAAGCCACTCTGTTCCAACTATTTTGGCATCGATATTCGATTTGCATTTGCGCAGTTCAATTTCCAAATCACGGGGCATCGACAAACTGAAAATATTTGGCAAAACATCCACCTGCGTAGTTGTGCTGATTGGTTTTAATCCGGGAATTATCGGAACATTAATGCCAATCGCACGACAACGTTTTACAAAATCGAAATATTTCGTATTGTCAAAAAACATCTGAGTTACAATATATTCGGCTCCGGAATCAATTTTTTGTTTCAAGTACAAAAGGTCTTGTTCTGCACTTTTGGCATCCGAATGTGTTTCGGGATAACCGGCAACTCCACACGAAAAATCGGTAGGCGTAGCATTTTCGATACCGCGATTAAGATAAATACCGTTATTCATATTTTGGATTTGCCGCAATAACTCCACTGCGTGCGAATGTCCGCCACTCTCGGCAATAAAAGCGGGGTCGGATTTCATTTTGTCGCCACGCAGGACAAGCAAATTTTTCATTCCCAAATAATGATAATCGATAAGCGAATCCTCGTTTTCGTCGGCTGTAAAACCGGCACAAATAACGTGTGGCACAACTTCGATGTTATATTTGAATTTCACAGCCGCAGCCACACCTACACTTCCGGGACGTTTTTTTGTAAAATAACGTTCGGTTTCGCCATTTGTTTTTATGCGATAAGCAGTGTCGGAGCGATGGCAAGTTACGTTTATATATGCCGGCGAAAACTCAAGTAACGGCTCAATAGCGCGCTCTATTTCATTAAAATTTCCTCCTTTTAACGGAGGCAATATTTCAAATGTGAAAAGAGTTTTTTTTGAATTTTTCAGAATATCAATTATTTTCATTGCTTTGTTGATTTATATCTTTTTTAGTCTTAAATTAATAATGATTGGTTAATGTGGTTAAATTCAAAAAGTTAGGAAATTGAGCAATCAATGATTGCGCTATTTATCCCAAATTTCATCATATTATTATGGCGAAATTAGACACTGATAACTTTCGTAACTTCTTAATTGTCATTTTTCACATTTTCGGTATCTTCGAGCACAAATACAGGGCGGCTATCCTCATTGGCAGTGGTAATTTTAACGCCGTCGAAAACAATGTTTTTAGCGTGGCGAATATAAAAGCCGTAAGCAGGCAGCGTACCAAACATTGTAGCCTCAGGATAATCGGCAGCAAGTTCGGCAGGATGCGATTTAGCATCGGCAGCAGTTCCTCCACCCGATTGTTCAATTACAATGTTCGACAAAGTAATGTCCTCGACCGGAAACATTGGCAATCCGGTAATCGAGCAACCTGTTTTACCTGCATTTCGAGCGCGGATATTGCTAATTGACACGCCGCGTATCGCACCTACATTCTCAATTTTCAAGCCTTCGCGATACGAACGGGCGCGGTTGCCCAAACGCACAAAAACAGGCACTTCTGTACCATCAATCAACATATCGCTCACTTGCACATTTTCCATCGTGCCACCATCCACAATTTCGAGCGAAAGTGCCGAACTGCCTCCCACACGCCCAAAAAACTCTTTTGCCTGCACCGTCGAGGGCTTTACCACAATGCCACTAATGCGGATATTCCGAAAACCGCCGTTGGTTTCAGTACCGAGTTTCACAGCGTTGCAACGGCTACTGACAACGCAATTCGTAATGCTAATGTTTTCGCAAGGGCGCGGCGAAGTACTTTTGAGCGTAATGCCGTCGTCGTCGGAGTCGGCGATAAAGTCCGACACCACAACGTTTCGGCAGCCGTCTAAATCGAGCGCATCATTATTAAAATTATTGCGGTTAAACACTCGCACGCCACTAATTCGCAACTCCTCGCACGCCAGATAATGCTGCATCCAACAACCTGAATTTCGCAGCGACACGTTTTCGACCAATATATTTCGGCAACTAATCATACGCAGCAGGTGCGGACGAGTAATCCCCTCGTCGTTCCACGAAAGTTTAGGAAAACCGCTGCCTCGCCCGTCGATAGTGCCTCGTCCGGTAATCGAAATATTTTCGGCATTTTCGGCATAAATCAACTGCACGGTAGGCGTTTGAGTGCGTAAAGAAATGTAGGCGGATTGAATTTTTGTATAATCGTCCAAATTGCGGCTACCTAAAAGCGTCGCGCCACTTTCGAGATGCAAATCCACACCACTTTTCAGTACCACAGTCCCAATAGCATATTGTCCGGCAGGCACATATACTTGTCCGCCACCATTCGCCACGCAGGCTTCAATAGCCGCTTGTACCGCAGTTGTGCTTAACACTGTGCTGTCGTTTTTTGCGCCAAAATCCACAATATTATATTGCTTTGCAAAAACCGTAAACGTCGAAAATAACAATGTAAATAGAATAATGTTTTTCATTTTTTTTGATAGATTTATTAATTATTGATTGACAAAAATAATAA
>JAITXR010000171.1 GCA_031284665.1 Paludibacter sp. | reverse complement strand
TAACATAATTGATAATTATGCAATGAGTTATTCGACTGATTTCCTGCAAGTTCGTACCAAATATCGTTTGGCAAACCATCATTATTTTCGTCCTGCATTACATACACAACAGCCGGCTCGGGCGCATTTCCGCTAAGCGCAAATACCTCAAAATCAGCCCCTGCGTGATTTTTAATATTATGGTCGAAACCTGCAACAATATATCCACCAAATCCTCCGAGATAAACCCAGCCCTCGTGCTTGGAGGGATTGCCACGAAAAAATATTGTGTCCTGCGGACGAGCGCTGTCGGCGTGCTGACCGGGGGCATACATATACTCAAAAACTTGCGAAATATATTCTGAATCGTTGTCGTGCGTTTCGGGTTTGCAAGCCGTAAAAAGCGAAATTAAACAAACTGCTGCCAAAATCGAGAAGTTTATTTTGCGAATTTTATAGCCTGTTGCGCTAAGTAAATCAGCAATTTTTTGACGAAAATCACCTTGAATCAGAATTTCGCCATCGCGAACAGAGCCACCTGCGCCGCATTTTATTTTCAGTGTTTTAGCAATTTGCTCAATTTCGGCATCCTCCGCTTCGATTTGCGAAACTATTGTTGCCGGTTTGCCATTACGCTTGTCGAGTTCGATGCGAACGGGAGTAGATTGTCGTTTTTCGTTAGTTTTTTTTGTTTCGGAGATAATATTCTCGTTTCCTTCGGGCAGATTTTGCCGCAAGGAATTAAGTTGTTGTTTCCAGTCCATATTAAGATTAATTTTTTTTGCAAAATTACTAATTTTCAATGAACATTTTACTTTTGATGGATTGTTTTGTAAAACATTTATTTTATCATTACCAAAAAAATAACTATTTTTGCAGACTGAAAGAAATCTGTACTGACAATGGCTGTTACAAAAACAATTTTATGGCAAAAATAAGTGTAAAAGATACGGAAATAACAAGTTGATGCAAAAGAATAAACCACAAACCACACTAACGACACAAACAAAGAAAAAAATGTTCGTGATGTCTGCAATTTTCGTGGTAAAATATAAATGAAGAATTATAACCACAAACCACACTGACGACACAAACAAAGAAAAAAATGTTCGTGATGTTTGCGATGTTCGTGGTAAAAAATATTAAAATAAACTGTTAATTAAATACACAATGGACTACAATTTCAAAGAAATAGAAGCCAAATGGCAAAAAGAATGGAAGGAAAACAAGACTTATCAGGTTGATATTAAGTCTGATAAACCAAAATATTATGTGTTGGATATGTTTCCGTATCCTTCGGGTGCGGGGTTGCACGTGGGGCATCCGCTCGGATATATTGCAAGCGATATTTATGCCCGCTACAAACGTTTGAAGGGTTTTAATGTGCTGCATCCGATGGGTTATGATGCTTATGGACTGCCTGCCGAGCAATATGCCATTCAGACAGGGCAACATCCTGCCATTACTACCGAACAGAACATTGCCCGCTATCGTGAACAGTTGGACAAAATCGGTTTTTCGTTCGATTGGGAACGCGAAATTCGTACCTGCAATCCCGATTATTATAAATGGACACAATGGGCTTTTATTCAGATGTTTAACTCGTATTATTGCAATCAAGCAAAACAGGCTCGCTCCATTGCGGAACTTGTGGAATGTTTTGAAAGTCAAGGAAATAAAGACCTCGACATCGCACAAAGCGAAGAATTGCATTTTACGGCTGACGAGTGGAAAGCGTGGGACGAGAAAAAGCAGCAGGAAACGCTTATGAATTACCGCATTGCCTACTTGGCGGACACTATGGTAAATTGGTGCGCCGAACTCGGTACGGTACTTGCCAACGACGAAGTGCAGGACGGGATGTCTATTCGTGGCGGATATCCTGTTGAGCAACGCAAAATGCGACAGTGGTGTTTGCGCGTATCGGCGTATGCGGAACGTTTGCTCAATGGTTTGGATACGCTGGACTGGACTGACAGTTTGAAAGAAACACAGCGGAATTGGATAGGACGCTCGGAAGGGGCGGAAATTTGGTTTTCATTAGCACATTCGCACCCCACCCCACCCCTCCCCGAAGGGGAGGGAGAAAGTGCAAATCACGAGATTGCTACTAATTTAAAAATGCCTTATGCTTATGCAACAACCAACAAAATTAATTGGAAAAACCATATCGACAATGCTCGCACGATGCGCCAACATCCAACCGAAGCTGAAAGTATTTTGTGGAATATGATTAGGTCAAAAAAAATTGGTTACAGATTTCGTAGGCAACATTTAATTGACAAATTTATTGTTGATTTTATTTGTTTGGAAAAGAAATTGATTATTGAAGTTGATGGTGGTTATCACGACACAGAGGAACAAAAAGAATATGACCATCAACGGACATTATTTTTGAATGAAAATGGATATAAAGTTTTACGTTTCAAAAACGAGGAAGTTGCAAATAATGTTTATGTTGTTGTTGAAAAAATTAAAATTGAATTGGAAAAGAGAAAAAGTTACAACGATATTATTGATACTGACAAAGTCTCTGATGAGGAATACTCCCCCTCCTTTGGAGGGGGTTGGGGGGTGGTGGTTTTTACTACCCGCCCCGACACCATTTACGGCGTAACTTTTATGGTACTTGCGCCGGAAAGTGAATTAGTGAGCGTGATTACTACTGCCGAACAAAAAACCGCCGTGGAGGAATATTTGTCCGCCACAAAAAACCGCACTGAGCGCGAGCGACTTGCCGACAAGCGTGTTTCGGGTGTATTTTCGGGTAGTTATGCTGTAAATCCGATTTCGGGTGTCGAAATTCCGATTTGGATTTCCGACTATGTGCTTGCGGGTTATGGCACAGGTGCTATTATGGCTGTCCCTGCCCACGACAGTCGCGATTATGCTTTTGCCCGACATTTTAACCTGCCTGTTATTCCGCTTATCGAAGGTGCAGATGTGAGTCAGGAAAGTTTTGATGCCAAAGAAGGAACGATGATTAATTCACCCATTGAGAATAAAGAACAAAGAGCAAAGACAACGTGCTTATACTTAATGGATTATCTGTTAAAGAGGCAATCTCAAAAACAAAAAAACATATTGAAGAAAACAATTTGGGCAAAGTGAAAGTTAATTTTCGTCTGCGCGATGCAATTTTTAGCC
>JAITXR010000131.1 GCA_031284665.1 Paludibacter sp. | reverse complement strand
TGAGTCTTTTTCGACGGCAAGCGAATCGGCTACAAAGCGAATTCTCAAATCGCTTTCGAGTTTCTCGAGTTTTTCGGCTGCTGAACTGCTTTTTTCGCGCACCAGAATTTCTTCGAGCGTGGGGAAAAACAGGCGTTTGCCGGCAATTTCCACGCCGTCGGGCGGAAACAACGCGCACAAGGCGGCAAGAATTGCAAGGGTGAAAACTATAAATATTAATATTTTGGAGGATTTCATTAGGGGATAGTTGATAGATTCTCTATATAATTTTTTCCGTAATGCTGCCGTAGCGATGATATTCAAAGGCAATGCTTTGTTCTTTAAGGTAATGCAGCAGTTCGAGGCGCCCTTCGGCAAGTGGGGCAGCGGTGGCAATGTAAAGTCCGAGTTGCGCCGCTTGCTTGTAAATTTCCAACGGTAAATCGGGCGAGCAAGTTCGGATACGTTCATAATTTTTCATTGCGGCAATAAATTCGCTTTGGCTGTGTAACAAAATTTTGTCCTTTTCGGCAAGTTGTTTGATTTCGGCAAGTTTCGGATTATTGCTTTCGATTGAAATATAAAGTGGTGTTTTACAAACTTTTGCAGCCTGTATTACCATTTTAATATTATTCAAATTATCGTTCTGTTGAATACGGAAAAGCATCCGTTTTAATGGCAAATAGCGGAAAGTGTTTTGCTCGCCGTAAATATTATTTATGTCGCGTTCGACCGAAAACTCGTCGGCATAACTCTGAAAATAACTGTTTGTTGCAGTTTCAATATCGTTAGTTTTGCCTTCGATATTTACAAAACAAGTTACATAATTTTGTCCTCCGGCTTTTATCCCGCCGCCAAATGCCGAGCGTTTCATCCCGCCAAACGGCTGCCGATTGACAATTGCGCCTGTAATTCCTCGATTAATATAAAGGTTTCCCGCCTCGATTGTGTCTTTCCAATGTTGTTGCTCGCTTTCGTCTAAACTTTGCAAACCGGCAGTCAATCCATATTGCGAACTGTTGGCTAATTGAATGGCGTGTTCCAAATTGTTGGCGCAAACCACCGAAAGTACAGGCGCAAACAGTTCATTTACAAACGAATAACTTCCTGCTTTTACGCCCCATTTTACGCAGGGTTTGAGCATAAAGTGTCGTTTATCCGCAAATTCAGGTTTCACAAGCCAGTATTCGCCGTCGTCCAAATTGTTGATTGCGTGCTGCAATTTTTCGTTCTCGTTGCTAATCATTGCGCCAACGTAATTTCCACCAATCCAAGCACTTCCGGTATGCAAACTCGAAACGGCATCAATCAGTTTGGTCTTAAAATTCGGGTCGTTATAAACTTCCTTTTCCAAAATTAGCAGCGAACAAGCCGAACATTTTTGTCCGGCATTGCTAAACGCCGAAGTGATTATGTTTTGAATAGCGTGGTCGCGGTCGGCAGAGGCTGTTACAATAATTGCGTTTTTCCCGCCTGTTTCAGCCGAAAGGGGAGTAGTCGGGTTATTTGCGAGCAAGTGAAACGCAGTATCAGTGCCGCCGGTCAGGATTATGTGCTTTATCGATTGATGACTTGTCAGATAGTTCAGCGGCTCGCGCCCATCAGTGCAAACCACTTGCAGAGCGTCTTTTGGAACGCCTGCCGCCCAGAAATATTTTGCAAATTCCCAAGCCACAGGCAGAGCGGTAGTGGCGGGTTTCAGAATTACGCTATTACCGCCCGACAACGCCGCTGCAACGCCGCCAACCGGAATTGCTAACGGAAAATTCCAAGGCGGAACGACAAGAACAATGCCTTTTGGTGATATTCGGACAGTTTCCATTTTTGCAAATTTCGCCATACTCAACGGATAAAAACGGCAAAAATCTATTGCCTCGCTCACTTCTACATCGCCTTCGAAAAATGTTTTTCCGGTAATAGCAGCCATACAGCCAATTAAATTTCCGCGACCGGCTTGCAGATTATCGGCAGCTGCGTTCAAAATTTCAAGGCGTTTTTCTACCGTTGTTTTGCGCCAAGCGGATTTGTCGCTTTCGGCAATGCGAACGATTTCTTTCACTTGGTCGAGATTCGACAGTGAAGTTTTGCAAACACAAATTTCGTCATCCTGACTGCGGTCGAAATAAGAATACTGCTTTTCGCTCACCACCTCATTATCCCCAATTTGTAGCGGAATAATATATGGTTTTGTCGAAGTTGATTTTTGCCATTCCTTGCGAATATTATCTGCCCAAACGCGGTTTGCCGCGAGGTCAAAATTTGTATCCTGTTCGTTGCGGAAATCTTTTTTATCCGTAAATTCGGGTTTATCAATTTCACCTGTCAGACGATTTTGACTGTGTTTTGCAGCCGCTTGAATATTATCTTTGAGAGCAAAAGCCTGTTCAAATTGATTTTTCAGGAAATTCCACTGCTCGCTATCTACTTTAAGATTAAATGAATAAGAGAGAAAATTATCTTCCCCCGTATTTTCGTCCAATCGGCGCACAAGGTACGACACGGCGTTAAGGAAATGTTCGTCCTTCACCACAGGCGTGTAAAGAATAATCTGCTTGCCCAGATTGCGCATTACTCGCGGCAGATGATTAGCCATTCCTTCGAGCATTTCGAAGGTAACATATTGTTCCACACCGTTTTGCAGACTTAGTAAATAGGCGTAACCAATAGTGAAAAAATTGTGCGATGCCACGCCAATATGCAGAGCCTCAGCATTTTCGGGCAACAGAGCGCGGTCAAGAATATGCATATAATTTGCATCCACTTTCACTTTTGAATCAAGCACCGGATTTTCCCAACCACGCAGGCTCGCAACAATGCTTTCCATTTGCAAATTTGCACCTTTTACCAAACGCATTTTGAGGGGTGCGCCACCGTCGGCATAACGTTTTTTTGCAAATTCGAGCAATTCGCTTTGCAGTAAATACGCATCGGGTAAATACGCCTGCACAACAATTCCTGCCGAGTAATTTTTAAATTCGGGGTACGAAAGCACGGTTTTGAAAACATCAAAAGTAAGTTCCATATCCTTATATTCTTCCATATCGAGGTTTACAAATTTGTGCGATTTCTCGCCCTTTTCGTTTACAAACTCATAATCCATTGCCTGTTTGTAAATTGCAGCCAGCAGCCGGCAAAGGTCAATTTTGTTTTGTTGATAATTAAGAGCGTTGATTTGCGCATAAATTCCTGATATTTTGATTGAAATATAATTAATATTTGGGTCTTTCAACGCTTCCAGATAATGTTCGTAGCGGCGATTAGCCTCTCCGTCGCCCAGCACAACTTCGCCCAGCAGGTTTACATTTTGCCCTATTTGCTGTTTATATCGCCCTGATAAATGGCGATTAAGAAACGATGCCTTTTCGTTGATAATAACCTTAGAAGTGTCGCCACGCAAGCGTTTTTTGAAAATTGGGATTGACACAAAATCGAATAAATATCCCACTTCGGCAAAAAGGCGGAAAAGGAAAGCATCGGTTTTGTTGAAAAACCCGGGCACTCCGTAACGCTTTATCAGCAACTTCATACGGCGGGCTAATTTCCGGTTATTGTGAATTTGCGACGACTCGTCGAGCATTTTCGACAGCAGTGTTTTGTCGTTCGGATTTTGAATAAGGATAGCGTATTTCTTTTGTTCTTTCAGTTCTTCGGCGGTAATTTCGAGTTCCGCTTTTTGAAGAAATTCAATGCCCCAGTCGATAACTTGGTGGGCGCTAAGTTGTTTCATAAAACAATATTTTATTAGTGGATAGTGGGTACTGATAGTGGATAGTTTTTAATTCTCCACTAAATAATTATGTTACAAATATAAATATATTTTTTGAATAATAATGCGAATCAAGAGTTGAAAATTTATTGATTTTTTTTTCTGAACTCCCGCATTGGCGGGACAAGTAATGATTTTAATAAGATTAAATTATTACTATGATTAAGAAACGGAAAACAATGGTTAATCTACTAAACAGTTCCCATTTCCCGCTGGCGCGGAAAACAATATGCCGCTAATGCGCTAATAAAAACTCTGTTAGGGTTCGGTGCGAAACAATTTGCCGCTAATGCGCTAATAAGAACTCTGTTAGGGTTTGAAACCCTAACAGAGTTAAGAATTACGGACAGCACTACCGAAGTTGGCATCTTATCTTGTTAATCCTATCATTCTGCAAATCCGGATTCAGACAATAAATAAACCGTAGGTTTTTCATATCAATAGAAAACGCAACAGCACAACCCCAATTCTCCGTAGGAGATTCACACATAAAAAACGGACACGAAACGTAACACGTTTTTGAAACGTGTTACGTTTAATTCACGATTTATCGTGGATTTATCGTGGACGTGTCGGTATCCTCGCCAGCGGGAAAACAATTTGCCGCTAATGCGCTAATAAGAACTCTGTTAGGGTTTTAAACCCTAACAGAGTTAGTGCCAAACAATTTGCTGCACATTTGGGGCTTTTTACTTGGATTTCCTTGTAATTTACTCCGCCGTTGATGCTTTTTTCTTAATGCGTTAAGTAATTTACTCAAACGTTGAAGCTTTTTTCTTAAAGCGTTAAGTAATTTACTTAAACGTCGATGCTTTTTACAAGAAATTCCTTGTAATTATCAATTATTACAACTCAATAATCAAAAAATCCCCGCTGCCGAGCGAGGATTTTTAGACCCGTGACACAACT
>JAITXR010000129.1 GCA_031284665.1 Paludibacter sp. | reverse complement strand
CTTGATACTTGATACTCAAACCTTGATACTTGATACTAAATACTCAAACCTTGATACCTATGCATCTCACAGTCTTTATTTTTTACAGCAACTTTTTTACTTGTTCGTAAACATTTTTACCGGTAAAGCCGAGTTTTTCGTCAAGTACTTTGTAAGGAGCTGAAAATCCGAACGATTCGAGTCCCCAAACTTTGCCGTTTTCGCCAACCAAACCTGCGAGGTTTACAGGTAAACCTGCTGTAAGTCCAAATTTCTTTACTGCTTTTGGCAATACACTTTCTTGATATTCAGCACTTTGAGAGCGGAAAAGTCCTTCGGATGGTACTGACACAAGTCTGATTTTCACACCATCGGCGCGAAGTAATTCTGCACCTTCGTTCAAAGTTGCAACTTCCGAGCCTGAGGCTAACAAAATTATATCCGGATTTCCATCGCAAGTTACAATATAACCTC
This sequence comes from Paludibacter sp., assembly GCA_031284665.1. Lineage (GTDB taxonomy): Bacteria > Bacteroidota > Bacteroidia > Bacteroidales > Paludibacteraceae > JAITXR01. The sequence continues at coordinate 2,679 of JAITXR010000129.1, read as the reverse complement.
CCTTTTCGGCTTTGCGGGCATCGGCTTTGCGATTGTCGGATGGCAAATCGTTAATGTTCTGACGCGAGAAAAGTAATGCTGTTGGCGTTTTTGTGTTTTCGAGTGCCATACGCCAAGCCACAGTTGTTTCTTCTACATCGGCGGGACGGAGGACGAGTGTTGAATTTTCGCCGTGATGATTTTTAAGTTTTTCCATCAATCGGATTTGGGCTTCCTGTTCCACCGGCTCGTGAGTAGGTCCGTCTTCACCTACGCGGAAAGCGTCGTGTGTCCAGATAAATTTCACCGGTGTGCCCATTAATGCTGCCATACGGACTGCGGGTTTCATATAATCCGAAAAAACAAAGAAAGTGCCGCAAGCCGGAATTACTCCGCCGTGCAAACTCATTCCGATACATACGCAAGCCATTGTGAGTTCGCTAACTCCTGCCTGCAAAAATGCGCCCGAAAAATCGTCTTTTGTAAATGCGTGAGTTTTTTTCAGGAAACCATCTGTTTTATCGGAATTTGAAAGGTCGGCACTTGCCACTACCATATTTTCAACCTGCGTAGCAAGAACCGAAAGTGTTGTTGCCGATGCGCCGCGTGTGGATTGATTTGGTTTTTGGATTACATCATCCCAATTTACATTTATTTTATTGTCAAAAAACAATTTGAATTTCGCAGCAAGTTCCGGATTTTCTTTTGCCCATTTTTCTTGTGCGGCATATTTTTGAGCCACTATTTGTTTCAATTCTTCGGCGCGTTTGGCGTAGAGTTGTGTTGTTTCTTCAAAAAATGCAAACGGATTTTCGGGATTTCCGCCTAAAGTTTTAATACTTTCTTCGAACGAGGCTCCGCTTTCGCCCAGAGGTGCACCGTGTGTAGCGCATTGATTTTCAAAACTTGAGCCGTCGGATTTGCGTGCGCCTTTGCCCATTATTGTTTTGCCGATAATAATAGTCGGACGTGCGGTTTCGGCTTTTGCTTCGGTCAGCGCTGCGCGTATTTGCTCGGCATCGTTTCCGTTGATTTCGATAACTTTCCAGCCCCATGCAAGATATTTTTGAGCGGTATTTTCGCTTGTAACTGCCGAAGTACCTGTGGAAAGTTGAATATCGTTTGAGTCGTAAAACATTACTAAATTATCCAATCCCAAATGTCCTGCCAAGCGTCCTGCGCCTTGCGAAATTTCTTCCTGCACTCCACCGTCGGAAATATAGGCATAAATAGTTTGATTCATTACATCGCCAAAACGTGCTTTGAGAAATTTAGCGGCAATGGCTGCACCAACTGCGTAGGTATGACCTTGACCGAGTGGACCTGACGTGTTTTCGATTCCACGAGCCACATTAAGTTCGGGATGTCCGGGAGTGGGGCTGTCCCATTGACGGAATTGCGCAAGTTCGGCTAACGAAAATTTGCCCGCACAAGCCAATACGCTGTAAAGCATTGGCGACATGTGTCCGGGGTCAAGGAAAAAACGGTCGCGCCCTTCCCACGAAGGATTTTGTGGGTCGTATTCGAGAAATTCAGTGAAAAGTACGTTCACAAAATCAGCACCACCCATTGCTCCTCCGGGATGTCCTGACTTGGCTTTTTCAACGGCTGCAGCGGCTAAAATGCGAATATTGTCGGCTGCTCGATTTAATGTTTTTGTTTGATTCATAATGTTTTTTTATAAATTGATAAAAGTTTTTTTAGGTTATAAAGTTTTAATGATTTTGATGTTTGTTTCTATGCTCCTGTTTTTTTAGGCTGCAAAGATAGTATTTTTTTATTAAAATTAGGAAGGAAAAAGAAATTAATATGCCAATAGGCAATGTGCTAATAAATAACTAAGAAATTAAGAAATTAAGGAATGTAGGAATTAATAATGTGCTAATATGCCAATTAAGAAAATTACGGATTACAAATTACGACCGTAGGGGCGGGGTTATCCTACCCGTCAATGGTAGTAGTGGATAAAAATTTTTTAACCTGAGTTCGATATAAGCAATAGCCCGTTAGGGCTTACATAGCAATAGAATAACACAGCACGCCACACCTATTAATTATTTAGTGTAAGAAAAATTCCACTAACGTCTTTTTTGAATTGCAATATGCCGTAGGTCTTGTTATAGAAAAGTTGCGTAGGGTTAGGATACGTGTTTTCTGCTTCAATAACATCGTAATAAACTTTGTTATTTATTTCAATACTGTCGTGAAAAGTACCGGTCAAAAAATTTCCTTCCACATCAACATTAAACGAAAAAGCAGCAACTTCAAATTTGCAGTAATCTTCTTCAAAACAATTATAAGCATCAATCATCAAGACAAAACTAATCTTACTATTTTGTGCGGATTTTAATGTTGCGGTTTTCACTCTATAATGATAATAATCCCATCCTTCATCATTTGGTCTTCCTTGATTCCAAAACAATTCACTTTCTGTTACTGTTAAATCAATAGACCGTCCTGTACTGTCTATAAAACTGATAACTTGTCCCTTTTCGTAGGGAATTACCTGTTTTTGTGCATTTGTAAGGTCAAAAGTTCCAAGGTCTTTTACCCTATAACACGAGGAAACTAAAACGGCTAATGCCAATGTAATTAAAAATTTCGCTTTCATATTTTTAATTATTTAAATTTTCTTTTAACAACGCATGGGCGATGGTCTGATATTGTAAATATACTTGGCACAAAGTTATAAATTTTTTA
>JAITXR010000104.1 GCA_031284665.1 Paludibacter sp. | reverse complement strand
CGCCGCTTTAACTACGGTAAATATTCCTGAATCAATCACATCAATTGGAGATGCTGCTTTTAATGGTTGCCACAGTTTAGCAGGAGCATTAACCATTCCTAATTCCGTTAATTCAATTGAAATGTATGCTTTTGGAAGCTGCGAACTGATAACATCAGTAAATATTCCTGAATCGCTAACTACAATTAACTACGGAACTTTTTATCATTGTACCGGTTTAACTTCGATAACTATTCCTAATACCGTTACTTTAATTGATGCGGATGCTTTTAAGGATTGTAGCGGTTTAGAAACAGTAATAATAGGCAGTAAGGTAGCAGAAATGGGATACGGTGCTTTTCTTCGTTGCACAAGTTTGAAATCTATAACATCCTATGCTGTAGAACCACCAATAACCGGGGAATCTGCTTTGCTTTATATTGATGCAGATATTCCGGTATATGTGCCTTGCGGGTCAAAAGCGGCTTATCAAAAGGCGGACGATTGGGAAAATTTCACAAATTATCACACCATAACCGTTGGCGAAACAACGCTCGACACCACAATTTGCTATGGCACAACTTATAACGACCACGCCACAAGCGGCGAATATACCGACTATTTTACAACAATCACAGGTTGCGACAGCATCGTGCATCTCACGCTCACAGTCCTGCCACAAGTTTTTGATTACGAAGGTATAAGTTATAAAATTACTTCTCCCACAACAGTTGAAGTAACAAATAATCCTACTGCAAGTGGGAATATTATAATCCCCGAAATCGCTATTTCATCTTGTGAATATGCAGTAACGGCAATTGGAGATAATGCTTTTAAGGATTGTAGCAATTTAAAAACTATAACAGTCAACGCCATAACTCCACCGGCATTTGGAACAGATGCTTTTCTTAATGTAGCGGCAACTATTCCGGTATATGTGCCTTGCGGGTCGAAAGCGGCTTATCAAGGGACAACAGGTTGGAATTATTTCACAAATTATCATACCATTACTGCCGATACAGTAGCAGTTACGAGATATATCTGCGCTGGCAGTACGTATTCCGATAATGCTTTTACGAATTTAAGTGTTGCGGGTGAATATCAAGCCACCCTTACCGGCTCGGCAGGTTGCGATAGCGTAATCACACTGACACTGATAAATAGAGCAACGCCCACAGCGCATTTCCCCGAAATAGTTGACCCCTGCGATGGTGGCGATATTCTTGTAACCCTCACCGGCGAGCAGCCGTTTGATGTGTATTACACAGTAAGCGTATCGGGCAACTTCCCTGTTCTACCTGCCAAACTTGGACTTGGCACTCGTTTTGGCGATGGTGGCTACCCACTAACTCAAACCGGCGATAATACTTACAGCGTAATCATCCCATCGGGCAGTGCAAAGATTTTGACCTTTAAAGTACATCGCGTTGTGGATAGTAATGGATGCGTGGGAAGGGATAATTGACAATTGACAATTGATAATTGATAATTGATAATGTTCTAATAGTGTATCGTTTATCGTGATATTCAACTCTAACAGGGTTTTAAGAATCCTGTTAGAGTTTGTTTTTTGTAGAGTGTGGATGTGTGTTCCGTCATTGCGGGCTTGACCCGCAATCCCCTATTGCTTGTCTAACCTTCTTCGGCTGTGCCACCCGCATACCCCGTACCGTTTCTTAACTCTAACAGGGTTTTAAACCCTGTTAGAGTTTGTTTTGTAGTGTGATTGCGGTTATTGCTGCCGTCATTGCGGGCTCGACCCGCAATCCAGAAAAAACAGAAGCACAAAACGTAACACGTTTTTAAAAACGTGTTACGTTTGATTTTGAAGTACGTTTTAACTTAAACGTAGCACAACCTAAAATGTAGAGCAATGGGTTTTTCAGACAGCCTTTTGGAATTATCACCAAAAATAAATATAAAATGCTACGGTAATACCCAAAATAATAACGGTATGAATAATATCCCATTTTGTCCAACTTTGGCGTGTGGCAAGTTTTTGCTCCGGAGTGGAGGTGCCAAATACCAAACCTTGTATTTTTGAGAGTGGCGGTGCTTTTGTTGCCAAACTTACCAATACTACTACCACTATACAGAACAGGAACATCCAGCCACAGAAAAACAGCCAGTTGACATCGTAGAAAATATATTTGAACATCGAATCTGCCGCATCCTGCACGGTGCTGTAATACACTTTTGCTCCCAAGCGCGTTAATCCAATAATTAATCCACTTATCAAACCCCACATTCCGCCTTTGGCAGAGGCGCGTTTCCACGTTACGCCAAGCAGAAATGCCGCCGCAATTCCGGGTGCAAGTACCGACTGCACGTCCTGCAAATATGCGTAAAGCACATCCCCCACGTTGCGCATAATAGGAATCCAAAGTATGCCCAAAATCACAATCACTACGGTGGCAAGTTGTCCGATAAGTACAAGTTTTTTCTCGGGTGTTTGCGGTTTATAGCGTTTATAAAAATCGATGGTAAAGAGCATTGCCGACGAGTTGAACAGCGAGGCAAGCGAACTCATCAAGGCTGCTAAAATTCCGCAAACTACCAAACCTTTTAATCCGGCAGGTAATAATTTTGCCACCAAAACAGGGAAAGCAGCATCGGCATTCACTTCTCCATTTGCCAATAAAGGCAAGAAAGAGCCTGTTTTTTGATGAATGGCATAAGCAATCATTCCGGGAATCAGAAATAGGAAAACCGGCAGCAGTTTAAGGTATGCACCGAAAATTGCACCACGCCGCGCCTGCTGCTCGTTTTTGCCCGAAAGCACGCGCTGCACAATATATTGGTCGGTACACCAATACCAAAAACCGATAATTGCCGAGCCAATCAATGCGCCAAGCCAAGGGAAATTGGCATCTTTGTTTGAACGAATAAGGTCGGTCATTGTGTCGCCAAATTCATTGGCGGGAGTTGCGCCGCAAATCCGTATCATTTCGTTCCAGCCATCGCCGCCTAACGCTCTGAAACCAAGCACAAGTATAATCAGCGAGCCAAGCAGCAAAATCGGCGTTTGCAAAATCGAAGTGTAAAGCACCGATTTCATTCCGCCAATAACGGTATAAACAGCCGTAATCAGCACTAAACCAATTGCCGCTATCCAGAAAAAGTCAATACCCCAAAGCGTCTCGATGCCAAAAACCTGTTGAAACACAAGTCCACCGGCATACACCGTAACAGCCACTTTTGTAAGCACATAACTGATTAGCGAAATAAACGACAGTATAGTGCGCGACTGCGAATTATAACGGCGTTCGAGAAATTCGGGCATCGTATAAACCATACTGCGCGAGTAAAATGGGACGAAAACCCAAGCAAGAATTAAAATCATCCATCCTTGAATTTCCCAGTGTGCCATTGCCATTCCGCTCGATGCGCCGGCACCGGCAAGCCCAATAAGGTGTTCGGAGCCAATGTTCGATGCAAAAATAGAAGTACCAATAGCAATCCATGTTGCGTCTTTTCCGGCAAGAAAATAATCGCCGGAAGTGTTTTGTTTTTGTTTAAGTACATAAACAACAATTCCAATTAGTATCAGCGCAAAAACGCCAATCACAATCCAATCGAGTAAAGCCATGTTGATTTAAAGTTTTATTAAATTAGTAAAATTAGGATAAAAAAAAACGGTATTAAAAAAGGTTACATTACATATTTTGTAAATGATTGAAAAATTGCATCTTGTGCCATTTTACATTTTACATTTTACATTACTTAGTTGTATTTCGGAGTTAATTTTTTCAAGTCGAAACTCACGCCTGCCTGTAATTGATGATAATTCCAATCTGTTATTCCATATTTATATTGAAGGAAAAGGCGGAAATTTTTTAATTTGCCATTAAGTTTTGAAGTAAAAACTAATGGTTGGTCGCCATTTTTCATCCAGCCGGAATAACCGCTTATGGTATTTTCGAAATCGAGCGATTTGTTTGACAGGATGATTTTAGCGCCATACATTGTGGCATCGTTTTGCGTGCTGCCGGAAGTTTCCCAACACATAAAACCCAAATCGGCAGCCAAACGTATATCGCTGACTACCTCAGTATTAATAGGAAACGATTTTGCAATTTCGACATCAAAATAATAACCCGGAGTGTCGAAATATCGCCGTTCCTCAAACTCTCCACCCGATGCCGAGCGCAAAGTGCTGTTAAGAACAACCGCCGGAACTGTGCGTTTTTCGCTGAAAAGCAACATTCGTGTTTGCACGTAAATATCGCCACCACTTGTACTGCCACTGAGTTTGCCTTCCATTTTACGATAGTCGTAAACTGCCGGAGTTACGCTGTAATACTCCATCAAAGGCAACCATAATTTAAGCGACACTTTTTTTGGCAACAATGGAATTTCGATAGTCAGAGGTGGATTAATTGTCCGGTCGCCAAAACCAAACGAGTAACTTGCCGCCACCGAAAGCGTTGTGAACTCCGGAATAATGGCTGCCGTAAAATCAGGCACCGGATTAGCATTTGGACCAAAATAAGCCGGTGAATACTGATTTTGCGGAAATGGCGACAATCCTGTTTCTTGCGAAAACATTTGAATTGAAATTGCTGATAATAATGTAATAAGAAGTAGTTTTTTCAT
>JAITXR010000070.1 GCA_031284665.1 Paludibacter sp. | reverse complement strand
TAAGTGAGTTTGGGCTGATTATTGCAAGCCATCATAAATAAAATTGATAATGTGATTAAAATTGATTTTTTCATTGAATAAATACATTAATATGGTTATTTTCGATTATTTATACCCGATTCAGTTTTTATTTCATTGCCTGATTTGCCGTAATGGTTATCATTCGCACAATATCTTCTACCGAGCATCCGCGCGACAGGTCGTTGATTGGGGCAGCAATACCTTGCAGAATTGGTCCTATGGCTTGCGCACCGGCAAAGCGTTCTACCAATTTGTAAGCAATGTTTCCAGCCTGTAAGTCGGGGAAAATAAGCACATTAGCCTTGCCCGCAACTTTACTTCCGGGTGCTTTGCTACTTCCTACCGAAGGCACAAGTGCGGCATCGGCTTGCATTTCGCCGTCGATAAGCAAATCGGGACGCAAGTTTTGTGCTATTCGAGTGGCTTCTATCACTTTATCGGCAAGTTCGTGTTTTGCGCTGCCTTTTGTCGAAAAACTTAGCATTGCAATTCGTGGCTCAAAACCGGCTATTGTGCGAGTTGTATCTGCGGTTACAACGGCTATTTCTGCCAATTCCTGAGCCGTAGGACAAGGATTAACGGCGCAATCGGCAAATACCAATAATCCATTTTCGCCATATTGCGTTGTGGGTGTGAAAAGCAGCAATGCGCCCGACACAACCGAAACGCCGGGTAGCGTTTTCACAATCTGAAAAGCAGGGCGAAGTACATTGCCGGTAGTGTTTTGCGCACCTGCAAGTTCGCCGTCGGCATCACCATTTTTTATCATCAGGCAGGCAAGATAAAGCGGATTTTGAGCCAATAAACCTGCCTCCTGCTCGGTCAGTCCCTTGCTTTTGCGTATTTCGTATAACAGATTGGCGTAAGTTTCTGTTTTAGGATTTGTTGCGGGATTAAAAATTTGGGCTTGCGAAATGTGTGTTAAATTATTTTCGGCAGCAAGTCGCAATATTTCGTTTTCGTCGCCTATTAAAATTAACTTTGCCGCTTTTTCTTTTAGAATAATATCTGCAGCCTTAATTGTACGAATTTCAGTGCCTTCGGGTAATACTATTCGTTGTGGATTAGCCTTAGCGCGGGTCATTATTTGGTCGAGTAAGTTCATAAAAATTAGTTTTATTTTGAGATTAATGTAATTTATTTGTTTTCGGACAACAAAAATATAATAAATTAGTCGATTTGCAATGTTGAGATGTCAATTTTAATAAAAATAAGCAGTTTATTGGAAAAAAGAATTAATATATTCTTTAATTTCCTTTTCATCGTTTGGCGAAAACCACGCAATATCCTTGTCGCGTTTAAACCAACTCATTTGTCGTTTAGCATAGTGGCGAGTATCGCGTTTGGTTAGTTCAACGGCTTTTTCGAGCGAAATATTTCCATCAAAATACTCAAATAACTCCTTATACCCCACAGTGTTAAGCGTATTAAGATGGCGAAATTCGTAAAATTGACGCGCCTCATTTTCCAGTCCATCAGCCATCATTTTATCTACACGCAAGTTTATTCGCTCGTAAAGTTCTTCGCGCGGCAATTCCAAACCTATTTTTATAATATTAAAATTCCGTTGTTTTTTCTGCCCTGTCCTAATATCCGAATATTTACCGCCTGTAATGCTGCAAATTTCCAAAGCGTGAAGCACCCGTTTCACATTATCCAAATCCACAAGTTGATAGTATTCAGGGTCGAGGCGCAACAATTCGGCGCAAAGAAATTCTTTACCTTTTTCGTTGTACGCATTTAGCCAAAAATTTCTTGTGTGTTCGTCGATTGTGGGAATGTCGTCAATCCCGTTACAGACGGCATCAATGTACATCATCGAGCCACCAACAAGGAGTGCTGCTCGATTTTTTGTAAACAAATTATCAAGCAGCGCAATTACATCAAGTTCGTATTGTCCGCAGTTGTAAAGGTCAGTAATAGAGTGAGTTCCAATAAAATAATGTTTCGCCCGCTGCAAATCGGCATTACTTGGTGCGGCAGTTCCAATTTTTAATTCACGGTAAAACTGACGTGAATCCGACGAAATAATCGGAGCATTAAGCCATTCGGCAAGACGAATCGAAATGTCTGTTTTCCCAATACCTGTGGGTCCAAGCAGAGCAATTAAGTACATTAATTATTGATAATTATTGAATTGATAAACGGTCAAAGCATAGACGGATTTTCGTCAAAATTTATTTCGCCAAAACCTTCTTCGTCCATTTCGTCGATGTCAAATTCCTCGTCGCCGTAGAAACTATCGTCTAACGCAATTTTGTCGGGTATTGTAAAGGCATCTTCTTGCATAATTTGCACAGGAGCCTTGCCTTCGCTAATCGTACAGCGAGGTTTATCGAGGGTTTCGCCGGTAATAATGTCAACAAGTTCGATAAAAAAACTGCGTTCCCAAAAAACGTCGAAAACAAAAAGCAATTTTTGACCTTCTTCGCTCACAAGTTCGTCGATTTGGGTGCTTTCCATCACATAATTGTCGTATTCCGAACTCGAATCCATTTCAATAAGAGTAACTTCCTGTTCTTTTTCCCAATCGTCGTTACAGATAAAAAACGAAGTCATTTGGCTTTTGTCGAATTTTACCGCATCAAGAATTGCGTTATTAAAACTCAAAAAGCTTGCTTCCGAATCAATTTCGATTATGCGTTTGAAATTTACGGCTTCGTCGGAGATAAGTATAAATCTGAATATCATATTTTTTTTTTTTGAATGTAAAATTATAAACTTTTGATAAATTAAAAATTATGGCGTAAAAATATAATTTTTTTTTTGAAAGTAAAAATTTAAAACGATTTTTTTTATTTTAATTTTTTAGTAATTTATCTTTGCCGTGTTTTTATAGTTTTTTGTTCCTTGAGTAGCAGATTTTTCAAATCGCGAAATAC
>JAITXR010000059.1 GCA_031284665.1 Paludibacter sp. | reverse complement strand
GTTAGGGATTAATCAAGAAAATCAAAGTTCAGACAAGATAAGCAATGACGGACTGCGGCTGTGTTGCTCCGCTCTTCATTTTACATTTTACATTCTACATTTTACATTCTCAATTCATTCCTTTTCGCTCAACTCCAGCCATCGCATTGTTTTTTCGTCAATCGTATTTGTGAGAGTGGCGAAACGTTGCGAGGCAGCGACTATTTGTTCGTTGCTGAGTGTGCCTGACGAAAGTTGTGTTTCGATAGCCGCTTTTTCGCTTTCAAATTGGGTAATTTCTTTTTCCAAAGTTTCAAATTCCTGTTTTTCCTTGAAACTCATTTTGCGCGGTTTTTCTGCTTTAACAGTTGGCGCTGTGGCAACTTTTTCCTGTACGGTATTGCGTTTGGCGTCGCGTTCGTTTTCTTCGCACAGTTCGTTCCACTCGCGGTAGTCGCTGTAGTTGCCGGGGAAATCCTGCACTTCGGCATTACCGTGAAAAACGAGCAAATGGTCAACCACTTTATCCATAAAATAGCGGTCGTGGCTCACCACTATCACGCATCCTTTGAACGATTGCAGATATTCTTCGAGCACATTTAGCGTAACAATATCAAGGTCGTTGGTAGGCTCGTCGAGTGCCAAAAAGTTAGGATTTTGCATCAACACTGTGCAAAGGTGCAAACGGCGTTTTTCACCTCCACTAAGTTTTGAAACGTAATTATACTGCGTTTCGGGCGTAAAAAGGAAGTATTGCAAAAATTGCGATGCCGACATTTTTCGTCCGTTGCCCAACTGCACTTCTTCGGCAATATTGCGCACTACATCAATCACTTTCATCTGTTCGTCGAACGCCAGCCCATCCTGACTGTAATAGCCAAAAACTACCGTTTCGCCAATATCAAAAGCACCGCTGTCGGGTTTTTCCTCGCCCAGCAACATACGCATAAAAGTTGTTTTTCCGGTGCCGTTTTTGCCCACGATGCCCATTTTTTCGTAGCGAGCAAAGTTGTAATAAAAATTGTCTAAAATTTTCAGGTCTCCGTAGGCTTTTGAGATATATTTTGCCTCAAAAACTTTTGAGCCAAGATAAATTGCTTTCACATCCAATTGCACAGAATCGGTATTGCGACGTTGTTTAGCGCGATTTTCGATTTCGGCAAAGCGGTCGATGCGCGATTTGGCTTTTGTGGCGCGCGCTTGCGGTTGACGGCGCATCCATTCCAACTCCTTGCGATACAGATTATTAGCGCGTTCGGTTTCGGCATTAAAATTTTCGATTCGCTCCTGCCGTTTTTCCAAATAATAACTATAATTGCCGCTGTACTGAAAAAGCGATTGTTGGTCGATTTCGAGAATATCGGTACAAACGCGGTCGAGGAAATAGCGGTCGTGCGTAACCATAAGCAGCGACATTGTGGAACGCCGCAGAAAATCTTCGAGCCATTCCACCATTTCGAGGTCGAGGTGGTTGGTCGGCTCGTCGAGAATTAGCAAATCCGGCTCGCCAATCAGCACATTTGCCAACGCCACGCGCTTGAGTTGCCCGCCCGACAATTCGCCCACACATTGCTCAAAGCGCGTAATTTTCAGTTTGCCGAGAATTTGTTTGATGCGCGTTTCGTAATCCCACGCTTTATGCAAATCCATCCGCGCCATTATATCGTCAAGCCCGCTCTGGTCGGGTGTTAGCAGGCAATGTTCGTACTCGGCAATGGTGCGCACTGCCTCGTTGTCCGAAGTCAGACAAGCATCAATCACCGTCAATTCTTTTGGGAAATCGGGCGACTGCTCCAAATAACCGATGCGCAAATCGCGTTTGAACGAAATTGTGCCATCGTCATAATCTTCGCGTCCGGCAATAATATTGAGCAAAGTAGTTTTCCCTGCGCCGTTTTTGGCAATAAGAGCCACGCGCCGCCTGTCGGAAATGCCAAACGAAATTTGCTCAAACAGCAAATTATCGCCATACGATTTAGTAAGATTTTCTATTTGAAGATAAGAAGTCATTTTTTTTAGTGATTAGTGATGAATGATTAGTGATTTTACATTAGCCTATAATTTCGCCCGGACGATTGCTTGCGAGCGGAAAACCTGCAAAGTCGCACATCAGCCCGCTTGCGAGCAGAACGATTTCGTTGGTGGACGGCGGTATTGTCGGGCGGTGTCGTCTGTTGCTTTGTTTTGTTCATATGCGTTTTGTCAACTGTCACTAATTTTCTGATTTGACAATGAGTTGGTGAATGGCGAAACTATGCATATTATTGTCGTCCATTTTCATTATTTATTTCTATTTTTCGTGAGGTACAATCGAATAATATTAGCGATTAACATTATAAGCATACTTGATAACCAGAACCAATAACCTGCATGATAATGAATAATTTTACTATAAGTTCCCCCTTCATTAGCAATCATTTCTTTAAACAAAAGAAATGACCCACTACCTATAACAGCCAAAAGACTAAAAAAGAATGAAATCTTAATATTTTTGAAAGATAACCATGCTACTAAAATAAACGGATTTGCGAGCCAACAAAGGCAAGCTCCACCAAATACTATCCCCAATATTCCAATGACTATAAGAAAATAACCAGGGAGGGTGTCTTCACAATTAGCAGGCTCCAAGCAGAAAGTCTTTTGTGTCAAAGAAATTATAAAGAGAAAAATGCTGAGATAAAATAAATATTTTACTAATGTTTTCATATTTTTTATTTTATGTTTTGTGTATGTTATCCATCTTTGTTTCATTGTCAAACCGTGCCACACGCTCTCTGTCGCACGTTGCAAATATACGAATTTCGCAGTAACTGTCCCACGATACAAAATCACTTTTATTGAATGTGTTTATGAACAACGGAGTCGGGAGTATTACCAGACTTCCTTTTTGCTGTATTCCAAAACTTCATCCTCTGTTACAAGAGGTTTCCAATCTGTATTTTTTTCAAAACCTGTGGTTTTTTCATAAAAATCAACCTTTTCATTTTGATTATATGTGGCAAAGGCTTCTAACTGATTTTCTCGAATATATGCCTGTTGATCGGGAAATTCTTCTTTAATACTTTCATTCCACATTTCACAATAACAGTGTAAACAATAGCCATCGTTATCAACAGCCTTAAAGCCACAAACGGGACAGCTTTTAAGACGCAGAAAGAAATTATTAATTGAAGAATAATTTATTCCTTTAATATCTTTTGGTAAAATTCTTAATAGCTGATAGTAATTTTGGTACTTATTGTCTATTTGTATTTTCTTATTATCGAAAAAATTAAAACTCAAAGAATTGTTTTTAAATTTGGCAGAGGTTATGTCTTTCCAAAGAAATATTTCCGTTTTTTCTGTTCTGTTTTTTCGACTTCCTATTGTGACAGAAAAGCCATCATTGCTAATAGAAATAGATTGTATTTTCCTATTTAATATTCTTCTCATAAAAAAAGCATCATCAATCTTAAAAATAAATTTAAATAATAAACTTAGTACCCCCCATAAAACACAAGTTCCAATAGTAATACCAAAAACAAAATATAACAATTTTGTACCAACAAATTCGTCTGTTTTAAAAATATACAAATTCAAAAAATAGGCTACAATAAAGATACCAACACAGATAAGAATTTTCTTTTTACTTATCGTGATTTTCTTCTCTCTAAAATATGTCCAGACCCCATTAATTAACAACTCAAAGACAATGATAATAGGACACATTAAAACAGCACAGAGTATCAATGCCTCAATATAAACTTTTATATTATCTATCATACGTATAATTTTTTTTATTTATTAAGTAGTGTTGCCGACATTCTGTCGCGCGTTGCAAAGATACGAATTTCGCAGAAACTGTCCCGCGATACAAAATCACTTTGTGAAGTTGGTGAGTGGCGGGTGTCGAACGGTGTCAAAAGTCATACTCTGCCGAAAGTCAGAAGTTAGTTATCACTGTCTGACCACTGGAAATAGTAGTATTTCTAACGAAATGTATCACATAATATATTTTAACAACGCAAAGCAATCCCACACTATATGTGTTATTATCAATATTTTAATATTTTTGAATTTATAATAAAACATTGCAAATACTAATCCAATCCAAAATGGGACAATAATTTGCAGAAAAATACCATATCCAATATGTAATATTGCAAATATCAATGAAGAACATAATATTCCTCCCAATGAACTTTTTAGCAACTTTTCCAATCTTGTTTGCAAATATCCTCTTAACAATAATTCTTCCACAATCCCTGCTGTAATTGTAATACAAAAATAAATTAAAATATTGTTTTTAAGTAGAGTAGAAAAATAACTGGTAGATATACTTTCCGTTTTTAGTCCAATTTTAGTAGATAAATGGTAAATGCCGATATTTCCTATTATCAAAAAAACAAGTAGCAAAGAAACAATCCCTATCACTTTCCAAAAAGTATATTTTTTTTCTTTATACAAAAAAAAATCTTGTTTTTCAATTTTTATGGAATATAAAATCATTATTGCTAACGTTGCCCACAAAAGAAAACGGGATAAGATAAAAAATGTATTGTTAGGTAAATGCAAAACATAATTTGCAAACAATGCAAAAGACAGCAAAACTACTAATAAACATATTCCTACCAACATTGATTTGTTTTTTGATAATTTATCCATATTCTTTAATTATTTTTAAAAGTTTTATATTAAAGCAAATATACTATTTTTTTGTTGTTCGCTGTCAAGTCCGCAGAAAACTGTCAAACCGCGTTCTGTCGTCCGTCACGTCTGCCGAAATGCCGTAATCGGTTTTGTCCGTTGTACTGAAAATTTGCAATTAATGTTTATTTTTCAAACAAAACTTTAAACGCCTCTTCCACTTTTTT
>JAITXR010000043.1 GCA_031284665.1 Paludibacter sp. | reverse complement strand
AAATTCCACTTTTGCGAACGGCGTTTTCCCGAAAATCACAATCGTTACGCCGTGTTTCAATATGGAAAAATATATCGAAAGCACAATTTTATCAGTTGTTTCGCAGCATTATCCTAATTTGGAATACATAATAATCGACGGCGGCTCAAGCGACACAACTCTCGAAATAATAGAACGTTATCGCAAATATATCACTCTGGTTATCACCGAACACGATAATGGAATGTACGACGCTATTGCGCGTGGATTTGCTGCCTCGACCGGCGAAATTATGGCGTGGCTAAATGCCGACGATATTTATTTGCCGGCAACATTATTTACAATAGCACAAATATTCTCGGAAAATGCTGAAATTCAATGGCTTTGCGGAATGCCTGCTTTCCTAAATTCTGCCGGACAATTAGTTCAAATATCAAACTATCCCTGTGCAAAAACTCGAAAAGACATTGCCAATGGATGGTTTCGCAAAGAAATATACAACTATCTGCAACAAGAAGGAATGTTCTGGCGCAAATCGCTATACGAAAAAAGTGGCGGACTAAACCAGAACTACCACTACGCGGGCGATTTTGAACTTTGGATGCGCTTTGCTCTGCACGCCGAACTTGTAACTGCCGCAATGCCATTTGCCGCTTTTCGCCGCAGAGCCGACAGTATCTCCATTGATTGTAATCGCCTGTATATTAAAGATATAGGAACGGCAATTGCGGATAAAAGAAAATTTCCAAACTTAATATGGAAAATTATGCCAAAAAATTGGTTTTTTATCTTTGCTGCTCGATTATTAACTTTGCGGAAATCAAAATTATGCTATTATTTATTTGAAAATAATAAATTTATTGTAAAAAATGTAGTACATTCGGTGTCGTATTACACATTATCACATCTGTTGGACGAATATAAGTTTAGAAAATAAAGAATATGGAAACTAAGCATCTTTTTAAATTTTCGGGATATACAATAATTATCGACTCGCTCGATTGTGTTGCATTAGACCAAAAATATGTCATAAATACAATAAGCCCAAACTCTTACGGCATCTCGTCGCACGACCCTGAAATGGATTTTGCCCTCAAAAATTCCGACTTCCTGACTTTGGATGGAGTTTATTTTGGGTTGCTGACATTTTTAAAATTCAGACAGCGAATTAGTCGAATTACAGGTTGGGATACATTTCAGTTTTTGTCAAAAAAAATGAACGAAAAATGCGGCAAAGTCTTCTTTCTCGGCTCCAACGAACTCACTTTACAAAAAATTACCGAACATTACAAACGCGATTTCCCTAATATTACAGTTGGAACTTTTGCCCCACCCTATCGCGATAAATTTTCGGATGCCGAAAATGCCGAAATGCACAAAGCAATTAACGCTTTTGCGCCTGATGTGTTGTTTATTGGGCTTACTGCACCAAAACAGGAAAAATGGTCGGTACAAAACAAAAATTTTGTCAACGTAAATATTATTGCCACTATTGGAAACGTATTTGATTGGTATGCTGATAATCAAAAACGCCCAAGTGCTTTTTGGCAAAAAATAGGGCTTGAATGGCTAATCAGAATTATTTATCGACCGGAAATTTTTCGCCGAAATATTTATAATCAACTGATTTTCTTCACTCATTTGCTCCGAGTTCTATTTATTCGGAAAGAAAATATCAAACTGCCGTTATGAAAAATATGGCATTGTTGAATAAATATAGGTTTTTCCCGTTAAGTATCGGAAATTGTCAAATAAGCCTTTCCAAATATCAAAATTTCTCTGATTGATTTACCAACGTAGCCTTTTTGAGTTAAAGCCAAACTAATTTGTAAATTGTTAATAGACTCTATAATAAGATGAGCAAAGAAATTGAACACAGCGGCATTGTTACCAAAATTAACAAACAGATTATTCAAGTTGAAATTATGCAGCAATCGGCTTGCAGTGCGTGTGATGCGAAAAAATCGTGTACTATGGCTGATGCAAAACAAAAAACGATTGATATTGAAAACAATAATTACAATATTAAATTAGGCGATGAGGTTATTATTTCGGGGAGCAGCCGAATAGGTTATTACGCTGTTTTTCTGGCATTTGCAATACCGGTATTTTTAATTGTTGCAGCGTTACTTGTAGGCACTGCACTGCAATTACAAGAATGGATTTCGGCAATTATTGCTATTGCGAGCATTTGTATATATTTTTTGATATTAAAAATTTTCAACACAAAAATCAACAATAAATTAAAATTCAGAATAAAACTTTGAAATTTACAATATAAATGAATGTAATATTAATTTCACTTTTAACATTAGGAATATTGGGAGCCGTAGCCGCCACAATTCTATTTCTGACGGCAAAAAAATTTTATGTTTATCAAGACCCGCTAATCGACCAAGTCCAAGCAGTATTACCGGCGGCAAACTGTGGTGCTTGTGGTTTCGCGGGTTGTAGCGGTTTTGCAAATGCCTGTGTCAGCGCCACTTCGCTCGACGCCTTGCTCTGTCCGGTAGGCGGCAACGCAGTGATGCAAAATGTGTCGGCAATTCTTGGCAAAACTTCCTCCGAGGCAGTACCCAAAGTTGCAGTATTGCGCTGCGCCGGAACTTGCGAACATCGCCCACAAACCAACCTCTACAACGGTGCAAAACGCTGCTCGATAGCACATAATCTTTACAGTGGCGAAACAGGATGCTCGTTTGGCTGCATCGGTTTTGGCGACTGCGAACTCGCCTGTACTTTTGGAGCAATATCAATAAATGCAGCAACTCAACTGCCCGAAATTGACGAAAATAAATGCACATCCTGCGGGGCTTGCGTCAAAGCCTGTCCGAAAATGTTACTCGAAATCAGGAAAAAAGGAGCGGAAAATCACCGCATTTATGTTGCTTGCCGCAACGAAGAAAAAGGCGGAATAGCCCGAAAAAGTTGCAGTGCGGCTTGTATCGGATGTTCAAAATGCCAAAAAGTATGTGATTTTGAGGCTATTAGCATTAATAATAATCTCGCTTTTATCCACGATGACAAATGCACGCTCTGCGGCAAATGCGTAGAAACTTGCTCAACAAAAGCCATAGTGGAATTTAAGTTAAAAGTTGAAAGTTTATAAAAACTCTGTATTCTAAAATCTAAAATATGCACACATTCCGAATAGGTGGCATTCACCCAAAAGAAAATAAATTATCGGCTGGCAAAACAATAATTCGAGCCGAAATACCGCCGCAAGTAGTCATTTCGTTGTCGAATCATACCGGCGCACCCGCAAAAGCAGTTGTTGAAAAAGGCGACACAGTACGGGTTGGGCAAATTATTGGAGAGGCTAATGGTTTTATTTCGGCAAATGTACATTCGTCGGTTTCGGGGAAAGTAAGCAAAATCGACAGTCAACCCGACGTTTCGGGACGTAAACAACTTGCTGTATTTATAGATGTTGAAGGCGATGAATGGCTCGAAACCATCGACCGCAGTCCCGATATTATCAGCCAATGTAATTTCACAAAAGAGGAAATTCTTGCAAAAATTAAAAATGCAGGAATTGTAGGGCTTGGTGGGGCTACATTTCCTGCACACGTTAAACTTTCGCCGCCACCCGATAAAAAAGCCAATATATTGATAATCAATGGAGTAGAATGCGAGCCTTATCTCACTTGCGACCACGCACTGATGCTCTGCCACGCCGACGAAATACTTATTGGCGTTACAATAATTATGAAAGTTTTAGACGTAAAACGTGCTGTTATTGGAATTGAAAATAATAAAAAAGATGTTATTGCACATTTAAGTAAATTAGCAAAAAATTATCAAGGAATTGAAATTCAAGCACTTAAAACAAAATACCCACAAGGAGGCGAAAAACAACTTATCGATGCCGTTATTCGCCGACAAGTGCCAAGCGGAAAACTTCCAATAGAAGTTGGCGCTGTAGTTCAAAATGTTGCAACTGTATTTGCTATTTATCAGGCAGTTCAGAAAAACAAGCCGCTTTTCGAGCGAGTTATGACTATCACAGGCAAAGATGCTCAAAATCCGGGCAATTATTTAGTACGTATAGGTGTTAATTTGTCGGCAATAGTGGCACAAGCCGGCGGCATACCCGAAACTACCGAAAAAATTATTGCCGGAGGACCAATGATGGGGCGCGCAGTGGCAAGTCTCGATACTCCGGCTGTGAAAGGAAGTGCGGGAATTTTGTTTATCAACAACGAACAGGCACAACGCAAAGAGGCGGCAAATTGCATTCGTTGCAGCAAATGTGTAAACGCCTGCCCGATGGGACTTGAGCCGTATCTGCTTATGACTCAAAGCGAAAATAGCTTGTGGGATAAAATGGAAACCAACCACGTTATGGATTGTATGGAATGTGGCTGCTGCTCGTATGTTTGCCCGTCAAACCGCCCAATACTCGACTATGTACGCTATGGAAAAACTACTGTGGGAGGAATTATTCGGGGAAGAAAATAGACAATAGACAAAATAAAAAACATATATATGACAAAATTAATAATTTCTCCTTCGCCACATATTCACAGCGGCGACTCGATACAAAAAAACATGTTCGGAGTGCTGATTGCACTTGCTCCGGCATTGCTGATGGGCTTTTTATTTTTCGGTGTAGGAGCAATACTTACAACTTTGACGGCGATAATTTCGTGTGTTCTGTTTGAATATTTAATTCAAAAATTTCTACTGAAAGGAAAAACGAGCATAACCGACGGCTCAGCGATTGTTACCGGCACATTGCTGGCAATGAATTTACCGTCAATCATTCCGCTTTGGATGGTTGTAATTGGCTCGCTTGTGGCAATCGGCGTTGGCAAAATGACCTTTGGTGGTTTGGGCAACAATCCCTTTAATCCGGCTCTGGTAGGGCGTGTGTTTATGCTCATCTCGTTTCCGGTGGCAATGACAACTTGGTCGCTACCCGGCACATTCCCCGCTTTAGACGCTCAAAGTGGTGCTACGCCTCTTGCGCTCGCCAAGTTTTCCGATTCGATTACAGAAATGATGCACACCAATAATTTTAGCATTCTCAATTTTGGAATTGGATATATGGGCGGCTCGTTTGGCGAAGTTTCGGCTTTTGCACTTTTGTTGGGCTTTGCGTTTTTGCTTTTCCGAAAAATAATTTCGTGGCATATTCCGGTTTCTATTTTTGCTACTGTATTCGTTTTCAGCGGATTATTGCATTGGGGCGATGTGGCTGCTCCATTTTTCGACCTTTTTGCAGGAGGACTTATGCTTGGTGCGATTTTTATGGCAAGCGATTTTGCAACTTCACCAATGAGCCACTTCGGACAAATAATTTACGGCGTTGGAATTGGAATAATTACTATTTTAATACGCAATTTTGGCTCGTACCCCGAAGGAGTATCATTTGCCATTTTGATAATGAACGCATTTACTCCGCTGATAAATACTTATGTGAAACCGAAAAGATTTGGGAAATCTTAATATTATGAAATTCAATATTATAATATTTGTTTTATGTAGATAAAAGTGTAATGATTTTTCTAATTTGTACTGCCTAAGTCGATTTTGTCGTTCAGCACGAGGGCGAAATCATACCGATAGAAGTAAAGGCAACAGAAAATACCAAAGCAAAAAGTTTCAAACTTTTTTGCGAAAAATACAAACCACAAACCGCCATTCGCACTTCTCTGTCCGATTTCAAGCAAGAATCGTGGATGACAAATGTGC
>JAITXR010000026.1 GCA_031284665.1 Paludibacter sp. | reverse complement strand
AGAATGCTGGAAATATGTGTTATCCGTTATTTCTACCGAGCGATAATCCCTAACGGGATTTAAGCCGCAATGCATTGTTGTTGATTTACAGCAAATTATAAAAATACGTCAATGGTAGGTATTTCCGAAGCAATCCAGAGAAAATTTTATTAATTTAGTTGAATTTACGTTACTGTTTTTGAAAATAAAATTTATTAAACAGAAAAATTATGAATATAACAGAAAAGCAAGCAGAATGCCTTAAAGTTATGGAAAGTCTATCAGTGGTGGATTTCACAACGATAGACAAAAACGGTTTTCCGTCAACTCGTGCTATGCTGAATCTTCGGAACAAAGCAGAGTGTCCAAGTCTCACGGCATTGTATGAAGTGGAACAAAATCCGCTTACAGTTTATTTGACAACAAACACAAGTTCCGAGAAAATTGGCGAAATTCAACAAAATGGCAAAGCAAGTCTTTATTTTTGTAATTCTCAAGCGTTTCACGGCGTGCTGTTACAGGGAACGGTTGAAATTATAACCGACAACGATTTTAGACAAAAAGTTTGGCAAAAAGGTTGGGAAATCTATTATCCGGAAGGAGATAGCGACTATTCTGTTCTTCGATTTGTCCCAAATAAATTGAAAGTTTACTCTAATTTCTCAATTGTTACGGAAACTATTTAACAATCGCAGGTTTTTACGAAATATAAACTTGCAAAAAAATTATATATTTGCAAAAAATACAATATTTTACAGCCTAAATAAACGAATAAAATTATGTCAAAACTCACCGAATTTTTCAAGAAATCATATAATTTTGTTCATTACGGCATTTGGCAAATCACCGAACACGAACTCAGTCGCTCAAAATGGTGGCTGGTAAAATTGGGGCGAGTGATTATTCTTGCCATCAAAGGCTATATCCACGACGGATTAAATCGCCGAGCATCGGCACTGACATATTCCATTTTATTTGCTCTTGTGCCTGTGGTTGCCTTACTGATAGCCATTAGTAGAGGTTTTGGCGTAGAGGCAATGCTCGAATCTACACTTCAAGAATCGTTTGCAGCGCAAGCCGAACTTGTGCCTACCATTATGGATTTTGTTACCCGCTATCTCGAAACAGCGCAAGGCGGAGTATTCATCGGCATTGGACTTGCTATTTTGCTGTACTCGGTAATGAATTTTTTTACGCAAGTGGAATCAATTTTTAACGATATTTGGCACGTTAAAAAATCGCGCTCGTTCGTCAACCGTTTTTCAATGTATTTCTCGGCGGTTTTTTTGATTCCAATATTAGTAGTTTTTTCGAGCGGACTTTCGATTTATATTTCTGCAATTCTCACACAATCACCATTATACGAATTTTTCAGCCCCTTTTATCGCTTTTTGGTAAAATTTGCTCCCGTGTTTGTAAATTGGGTCATTTTCACGCTTATTTACAGTTTAATTCCAAACACAAAAGTCAAGTTTGTCAATTCACTTATAGCGGGCATTATTGCAGGCTCGGCATTTCAACTTTTTCAAGTCCTGTACATTAACGGTCAGGTCTATCTTTCGCGCTACGACGTGGTTTATGGCAGTTTTGCCGCCATTCCGCTACTCTTGTTATGGCTGCAAATTTCCTGTCTAATAGTGCTGCTTGGAGCCGAAATTTCGTATGCTGCACAAAATATTCGTACTTTTGAATACGAAAATTCCGCAAAAAACATTAGCCATCGGTACAATAATTTCCTGATGCTTTTTATCGTTCACCGAATTGTAAAACACTTTGAAGAAGGATTGCCACCACTTTCAGCCGCACGGATTTCGGAAGAGTATTTACTGCCAATCTGTCTGACAAACAACATTCTCGACCGACTAACTGACAGCCGCGTAATAATCGAAGTTTTCAACGACGACGACCGCAACAAAACTTATCAACCGGCTCGAGATATTAACAGCATCACGATAAATTGGGTGTTTGAGCAGTGCGAAAATTTTGGCTCGAGCGATTTTTTGCAAAACAAAAATGCCAATCTTTACGACTTTGGCAAAAAATTTGACGTGATAACAAAACAAAACTCGTGCGAAAAATACAATATTCTTGTTAAGGATATTTAAAACAAGCACATTCAAAATAATTTAATGTACTTTTGCGTTTTCAATTTTTAACTTCTAATTTCTAATAAAATATGGCATTTAACGACATTGTAAAAAAGATATTTGGCAACAAGGCGCAACGCGACTTGCGCGAAACCGAACCATTTGTGATTAAAATAAAAGCAGCATTCGAACAAATTACGCATTTAAGCAACGATGAACTGCGCGCTCGCACCGAAAGTTTGAAACAAATGATAGCCGACAGCGTGGCAACTGAAAAAAATCGCATCGCGGAACTCAAAGCGGGCATCGAAGAAACCGAACTCAACGAGCGCGAAAATATCTATCACGAAATAGACAAACTCGAAAAAACTATTAAGGAAAAATACGAAAAAGCCCTCGATGACGCTCTTCCCGAAGCATTTGCCATAGTGAAAGACACCGCCCGCCGATTTGTCGAAAATGCCGAAATAATAGTTACTGCCAACGATTTTGACCGCGAACTTGCCGCCACTCGCGACTTTGTGAGAGTGGAAGGCGACAAGGCTATTTATAAAAACGAATGGCTCGCCGGCGGAAACCTTATTAAATGGGATATGGTGCATTACGATGTTCAACTTTTTGGTGGCGTAGTGCTGCACAAAGGCAGAATTGCCGAAATGGCTACAGGGGAAGGAAAAACTTTGGTTGCCACTCTTCCTGTTTTTCTTAATGCACTGACACACAACGGAGTACATATTGTTACCGTAAACGATTATCTATCCAAACGCGACTCGGAATGGATGGGACCACTTTATATGTTTCACGGACTTTCGGTGGATTGCATCGACAGACACCGCCCTAATTCCGAAGAACGTCGCCGCGCATATATGGCGGATATTACTTTTGGTACAAACAACGAATTTGGTTTCGATTATCTGCGCGATAATATGGCAACCGCTCCCGACGACCTCGTGCAACGCCCGCATAATTACGCAATAGTAGATGAGGTCGATTCCGTACTTATCGACGATGCTCGTACGCCACTTATTATTTCAGGTCCTGTGCCAAAAGGCGAAGACCAAATGTTTGAAGATTTTTGCCCAAAAGTAGAACGACTTGTCAACGCACAAAAAGCGTTAACAACCAAATTCTTAACCGATGCCCGCAATCTGCTGAAATCCGACGATAAAAAGCAGCAGGAAGAAGGCGCATTGGCTCTGTTCCGTGCTTACAAAGGTATGCCGAAAAACAAGCCGCTTATCAAATTCCTCAGCGAACAGGGTAACAAGGCGCTCCTTATCAAAACCGAAGAATTTTACATGCAGGAGCAAAACCGAAATATGCACATTGCTACCGACCCGCTATATTTTGTGATTGACGAAAAAAACAAATCAATAGAACTTACCGACAAAGGAATTGATATGCTTTCGACAAATAACGAAGATGCACAATTTTTTATCCTGCCAGATGTTGGAAGTCAAATTGCTGATATAGAAAAAGATACAACACTTTCGATAGAAGAACGTCAAAACCTGAAAGATGAAATAAATCAGAATTACGCCATAAAATCCGAACGTGTTCACACTGTAAATCAGTTACTTAAAGCATATACAATTTTCGAAAAAGATATAGAATATGTAGTCTTGGAAAACAAAGTGAAAATTGTTGACGAGCAAACAGGACGTGTAATGGAAGGTCGCCGATATTCCGACGGTTTGCATCAGGCAATAGAGGCAAAAGAGCGAGTAACCATCGAGGCAGCCACTCAAACTTTTGCTACCGTTACTTTGCAAAATTATTTCCGTATGTATTCCAAACTTGCAGGTATGACCGGTACTGCCGAAACTGAGGCAGGTGAACTTTGGGATATTTACAAATTAGACGTGGTGGTAATTCCAACTAATCGAGCCATTGCCCGAAATGATATGGAAGACCGCGTATATCGCACAAAACGAGAAAAATACACAGCGGTAATCGACGAAATAGTAAAACTTGTAGAACAAGGGCGACCGGTACTTGTGGGAACAACTTCGGTTGAAATTTCGGAACTTTTGAGCCGCATCCTTACCCAACGCAAAATAAAACACAATGTGCTGAATGCAAAATTACATCAGCGCGAAGCCGACATTGTAGCCGAAGCCGGACGTACAGGCATAGTTACCATCGCTACCAATATGGCTGGTCGTGGTACTGACATCAAACTATCGCCCGAAGTAAAAGCAGCAGGCGGTTTGGCAATTATTGGTACAGAACGCCACGAAAGTCGCCGCGTTGACAGGCAGTTGCGTGGGCGTGCAGGCAGACAGGGAGACCCGGGAAGTTCGGTGTTTTTCGTGTCGCTCGAGGACGACCTGATGCGAATTTTCGGTTCAGAACGTATTTCGGGAATTATGGACCGTTTAGGATTTAAAGAAGGCGAAATGATTGAACACTCAATGATTTCAAAATCAATAGAACGTGCCCAGAAGAAAGTAGAAGAAAATAACTTTGGTATCCGTAAACGCCTGCTCGAATACGACGATGTGATGAACTCGCAACGCGAAGTAATTTACGGAAAGCGTCGCCACGCACTTATGGGCGAGCGTATAGGAATGGATATTGTGAATATGATTTACGATACTACCGATGCTCTTGTAGAATCGAGCAAGGACAATTCCGACTACGAACTGATGGGCGAAGAACTGCTGAAAACTTTTGCAATGGAAACCCCATTCGACCCGGAAACATTTAATTCCAACAAAGCATCCGTTCTTTCCGACAAAGTAGCACAAGCCGCTTACGATGCCTTCAAACGCAAAATGGATAAACTGTCGGCTGTGGCTTACCCTGTTATTAAACAAGTGTATGAAAAACAAAGGCAGCAATATAACAATATTCTTGTCCCGATTACTGATGGAAAACGAGTTTTCAACGTTTCGGCAAATCTGGAAACTGCATACAATACAGGGGCAAAAGATGTAGTAAAATCGTTCGAAAAACAAACCTTACTTTTTGTTATCGACGACGAATGGAAAGAACATCTTCGTCAATTAGACGAGTTGCGCAATTCGGTGCAAAATGCCACTTACGAGCAAAAAGACCCGTTGCTTATTTACAAACTCGAATCATTTGGGTTGTTCAAAGATATGGTCAATTCTATTAACCGAAAAGTATTGTCGATATTAATGCGTGGGCAAATCCCTGTTCGCGAGCCGGAACAATTACGCGAGGCACGCCCTGCTCAACGCACGGATATGAGCCGATACCGCACTCAAAAAGACGAATTTGACCATCGCTCATCTGCCGACCCAACAAAACAAGATACGCGCGAGCAACAATCGCATACACCTATTGTGCGCGAAGAGAAAAAAGTTGGTAGAAACGACCTCTGCCCTTGCGGAAGTGGGAAAAAATATAAAAATTGCCACGGACAAAATGTGT
>JAITXR010000405.1 GCA_031284665.1 Paludibacter sp. | reverse complement strand
TAATATGATTAAATGATTACTATGATTAAGAAACGGACTGCGGCTGTGTGCCCCGCTCTTCATTAACCATTGTCTTCATCCCATTAGGGATGTTATATTGGTAGAAACGGCATCCAACCCTGATACCTGCGTGCCGTAGGTACGCTACAAAAACAAAATATATTGCGTACCTAACGGCACGCTATCGATTTTGTTCGCGTTATTTCTACCAATATATTACTCCTACGGAGTACGCATTGCAGACGTTCATCACTCATCACTAATCGTTAATCACTATTTTGTGCCTTCTTGCCTTTCTGCCTTTGTGTTCAAAAAATGTCCTTTTCTTTTTTGGGACAGAGGGGACTGCTTGGGACAGGGGGGACAGTTTTTGGGGATTAACCATTCATCATTAACCATTAATCATTTTTTTTCTGGTTTTGTCTTTCCAAATTTCACAAACTATAAAAACTTTATTAATTTTGTATTTTATAAGTTCTCAATATTTACAGAATTAATTATCAATTATCAATTGTCAATTGTCAATTATTAATATAAGGTTATGATAAAAGAACAAATCGAAGCATTAAGGAAGGAACTCGAACAGCATAATTATAATTATTATGTGCTTTCGCAGCCAACAATTTCGGACATCGAGTTTGATACGAAACTTAAGCAGTTGGAGGAACTCGAGCGGCAATATCCGCAATACGCCGACCCGCTGTCGCCCACACAGCGCGTGGGGAACGATATTTCGGAGGGTTTTGAGCAGGTGGAGCATCTTTATCCGATGCTGTCGCTCGGTAATACTTATTCGGAGGGCGAAGTGATGGATTTTTGCCAGCGTGTGGCACGTGGTTTGAATGGCGAAAAATTTGAATTGGTGTGCGAACTCAAATTTGATGGTACTTCTATTTCGCTAACTTACGAAAACGGGCTGTTGATAAGGGCTGTAACGCGCGGCGATGGCGAAAAAGGCGATGATGTTACGGCTAATGTGAAAACTATTCGCAGTATTCCGCTTAAATTACAAGGCTCGGATTATCCCGAAAAGTTTGAAATTCGAGGCGAAATTCTGATGCCCTGGGCTGTGTTCGACGAGTTGAACAGCGAGCGCGAGCAGCAGGAAGAGCCGTTGTTTGCCAATCCGCGAAATGCCGCATCGGGAACGTTAAAACTCCAAAATTCAGCCCAAGTGGCAAAACGAAAATTGGATGCTTATTTCTATTATTTATTGGGCAAGGATATTCCCGGCGATAATCATTACGATAATCTTCAAAAAGCGCGTTCGTGGGGTTTCAAGGTGTCGGATGCAATGCGGGTTTGCAATTCGATTGAGGAGCTAACGCAATATATAAATTATTGGGATACAGAGCGAAAAAACCTGCCTGTGGCTACTGATGGGATTGTGATTAAGGTAAATTCGCTGTCGCAGCAACGTAATCTTGGGTTTACCGCCAAATCGCCACGCTGGGCTATTGCCTATAAGTTTCAAGCCGAAAAAGCAGTTACCCGCCTCAATACGGTGTCGTATCAAGTGGGGCGCACGGGTGCTGTTACGCCTGTTGCAAACCTCGACCCTGTGCAGTTATCGGGCACAACGGTGCGGCGAGCCTCGCTCCATAATGCCGATATTATCGCGGCTCTCGACCTGCATATTGGTGATATGGTGTATGTGGAAAAAGGTGGCGAGATAATTCCGAAAATTACCGGCGTGGATTTGGATGCCCGCGTTTTGCTTGGCGATAAGGTGGATTTTATCAAGCAATGTCCTGAATGTAAAGCCACACTTGTGCGCTACGAAGGCGAATCGGCGCATTATTGCCCCAACGAAAATGCCTGTCCGCCACAGATTAAAGGTAAAATTGAACATTTTGTTTCGCGCCGCGCAATGAATATCGACGGTTTGGGCGAGGAAACTATAAATTTGCTGTACGACAATAAGTTAATACTAAATATTGCCGATATTTACGAACTGAAAGCCTGCGATATTGCGCGGCTCGAACGGCTTGGCGACAAATCGGCTCGCAATATTATTGCCGGTATCAATGCGTCGAAAAACGTGCCTTTCGAACGAGTTTTGTTTGCGCTTGGCATTCGTTTTGTGGGCGAAACTATTGCAAAAAAACTCGCTTTTGCCTTTCGAAATATCGACGAAATTGCAGCCGCAAGTTTTGAAAAACTGATTTCGACCAACGAAATTGGAGGGCGAATAGCACAAAGTATAATTAATTATTTTGCGGACTCGGCAAATAAAACAATGGTTGATAATCTGAAAAATTATGGTTTGCAATTCAGCATTTCCGACGAGCAAATTGCTGTGCAAAGTACTCAACTTTCGGGCTTGACAATAGTAATAAGCGGGACTTTTACCCTACATTCGCGCGATGAGTATAAGGCAATTATCGAGCAACATGGCGGTAAAAATACCGGTAGCGTGTCGGCAAAAACTTCGTTTATTCTTGCCGGCGAAAATATGGGACCCGAAAAACTCCGCAAAGCCGAATCGCTCGGAGTAAAAGTTGTGAGTGAAAATGAATTTTTAAATCTGCTAACAGACAATTAACAATGTGCTAAT
>JAITXR010000395.1 GCA_031284665.1 Paludibacter sp. | reverse complement strand
TTTTTTTGAAAAAACAATGTCTTTTCTCTACTTTATTTATATTTTTGTGAAAAAATATATTAAAGATGAAACGACATATTCCAAATTTAATTACCGAACTTAATCTTATAAGTGGCTGTATTGCAGTTTTTTATAGTTTTAACGCAATCACTACCGGTAATTTTGCCCTGCCATTGTATTTTATACTTGTCGCCGCAGTTTTCGATTTTTTCGATGGTTTTGCTGCGCGTTTGCTAAATGCTCGCTCCGAATTAGGCAAACAACTCGACTCGCTTGCCGATTTAATCAGTTTTGGCTTTGCCCCCGGTATGATAGTCGTTGCAATTGTTCTGCGCAGTGCCGATACAGTGCCGTTAGCCCTTGCTTTTTGTGGATTTTTAATTCCTGCATTTTCGGCTCTTCGCTTGGCAAAATTTAATATCGACGACAGGCAAAGTTCCTCCTTTTTGGGACTTGCTGTTCCGGCTAATGCATTGTTTTTTTGCGGATTAGCATATTCACATTCCGAAGTTTTGAGTGCGCACCCATATTTATTGCTTGCCATTACCTTGTTTTTCAGCGTGTTGCTGGTGAGCGAAATCCCGATGTTCTCGCTTAAATTCAAAAATTTGAAATGGCGCGGCAACCAAATTCAATACATATTTATTATCGGTGCGATAATACTTTTTGTGCTATTTCGTTTTGGCGCGTTTTCGTATATAATTGCTTGGTATATAATAGTTTCGCTGTTTAATAATTTTACACACAAAAAATAAAAATGCTTACGTTTATCAAAAAACATTGGAAATCAACAGTTGTCGTTATTGTAATTTTTATTTGTTCGTTTATCAATCCACCGGAAATTCAGGAAATTCCGGGTTTTAGTATTGGTTGGGATAAAATTATACACGTTATAATGTTTTTCACCTTATCGATAGCGTTGATGCTCGAATTTTTTGTGAATTATTCCACCAAACTAAAATTAAAATTTTGGCTGATTTGTGCGTTTTCACCGATATTTCTTGGCGGTTTAGTCGAAATATTACAAGGTACATTGACTACAACTCGCAGTTGCGATTTCGACGATTTGCTTGCCGATATTTTGGGAGTTTTGCTTGCGCTGGTGTGTATAAAAATCGTAAAAAATCTAATTAATAAAAACCTATGGTTTACGAAAATCTGAAATATCGAATCGGAATTACTCTAATAAAAGGAGTTGGGAATGCGATAGCCAAAAATTTAATCACTTATCTTGGCAGCGAAGAGGCAGTTTTCAAAGAAACAAAAAAAAATTTATCAAAAATTTCAGGAATTGGTCCCGTTCTTTCCGAAGAAATCGTAAAACAGGATGTTCTCCGGCGAGCCGAAGAGGAAATAGAATTTATTGAAAAAAAGAATATTACGCCACTTTTTTATACCGAAAAAGCATATCCTTACCGCTTAAAAGAATGTCCCGATTCGCCAATAATGCTTTTTACCAAAGGGAATTGCGACCTTAATGCCGGAAAATTTGTTGCGGTTGTCGGGACGCGCAAAGTTACAGAATACGGGAAAGAAAATTGTCAAAAATTAATCGCTACGCTTGCCGCGCAATTGCCGCAAACGGTGATAGTGAGCGGATTAGCGTTTGGCGTGGACATTTGCGCTCACAAAGCAGCGTTGGATAATGGCTTGTCAACAATTGCAGTTTTGGCTCACGGGCTCGACCGTATTTACCCCGGAATACATCGCCCTACGGCTGTAAAAATGCTCGAAACAGGAATGATAATGACCGAATATCTGAGCAAAACAATTCCTGAACAGCAAAATTTTTTGCAACGAAATCGTATCATTGCCGGATTGTGCGACGCAACTATTGTGATGGAATCGGCAACTGCCGGAGGCTCTATTTCCACAGCCACTATGGCTAACGACTATAATCGGGATGTTTTTGCGTTTCCGGGCAGGGTGGGAGATGAGCGGTCGAGTGGCTGTAATATCTTGATTAAGAGCAACAAAGCATCGTTGATTGAAAATGCTGACGATTTGCTTAAATTTATGAGTTGGGACAGGATTGCAAGTCCTGAAAATAAAAATTATCAGACTTCGCTTTTTGTGGATTTAACTCCCGATGAGCAGGAAATTGTCAATATCTTACGCAAATCTCCCGATGGATTGCAAGCCAACGACATTGCAACAGTTACCGCCAAGCCGATAAATAAAGTGTCGCCGCTACTGCTCGAAATGGAATTTAAAGGGCTGCTGAAATGTTTACCCGGTAATCTTTATCGAATAGTGAAATAATTACAAATTTTGATACTTGCAAATTTAATGGAATTTTGTAATTAAA
Source organism: Paludibacter sp. (assembly GCA_031284665.1). Lineage (GTDB taxonomy): Bacteria > Bacteroidota > Bacteroidia > Bacteroidales > Paludibacteraceae > JAITXR01. The sequence continues at coordinate 15,778 of JAITXR010000395.1, read as the reverse complement.
AAATAAATTGTAATTTTACAAAAAAATAAATTTGAAAATATGAATACGTTAATTTTAGATTCACGGTCGTCAGCCGATATAAATTTGATTGCAACTCTTGCAAAGAAACTGAATATTAGCATTTTACCAATTTCAAAAAAAGAACGGGAAGAAATTGAAGATTTGAAATTGCTGCACGCAATGCAACTATCCAGATTAGAAGGCATTGCTGATACAAATACTGTTTTATCAAAACTTGGAATTTGATAAATTATGGAAGTCATTTTTACCAAACATTTTGAAAAACAGTTGGATGACTCTGTTCGTAATAAATCGTTGATAGAGCAAATTTCAAAAGTTGTGCGGTAAGTAATTTCTGCACCTGAAATGCATAATATTGCCAACTTAAAAAAATTGAAGGGACATCTTACGGCTTACAGAATACGGTCGGGCGACTATCGAATAGGTATTTTTATTGAAAATAAGGTTGTAATTTTTGCTTGTTTTGCTCATCGAAAAGATATTTACAACGAATTCCCGTAAATTAAATTAACCATTAATCAGTATTTTCCCCATTCTATCGCTAATTTCTTTTATTCCTTGCTCAAATTGCTCGGCTGTTGGTACGCCGTGATGCCATTTTGCCACATTTTCCATATAAGATACGCCTTTGCCCTTTGTTGTTTTTGCAATTATTAAATGTGGTTTTTTGTTGGAATAGTCAATAGAATTAAAAGTTTTCACGATTTCATCGATACTATCGCCATCCATTTGGAGAACATCCCAGCCAAAAGCCGTCCAACGTTCGTTGATATTTTCGAGCGACATCACATCTTCCGTTTTGCCGCTTATTTGCAAACCATTACGGTCGATTATTGCCGTTAAATTATCCAAATGATAATGACTTGCCGACATTGCCGCCTCGTATATTGAGCCTTCGCCCTGCTCGCCGTCGCCCATAAGCACAAATGTGCGATACTCGGCATTGTCCATTTTTGCCGCAATAGCCATTCCTGTTCCAATCGACAATCCGTGCCCAAGCGCACCTGAATTTACCTCAATTCCCGCAACTTCGATAGTAGGATGTCCCGATAATATTGAGCCATATTTTCCCAAAGTGTCGGTTGTGGATTTGCTGATAAATCCGCGCGATTCGAGTGTGGTGTAAAGTGCTTCGACGCAATGCCCCTTGCTGAGAATAAAACGGTCGCGAGCCGGATTTTTAGGATTTTCGGGCGATAAATTTTTTAATGTATCGAAATATAATACGGTGAGAATATTCAGACACGAAAGGTCGCCACCGGTATGTCCGGCACCTGCGTTGTAAATAATTTCGAGCAAACGACGACGGTTTGTTTCGGCTTGCAAAAATAGTTGTGAAATATCCATAATTTATTTAGTTATTAGGCACAAAATTAAAACAAAAAATTGTAAAATCGACAATCATTGCTCCTTTTTGTACATTTCGCAGTTTTGGCACGAAGATTGATGTTAATTTTGGTACTTTAATTTAATCGTTAATGAAAAATTTGCTTATACATATTTTTTTTACAATAATAATATTATTCTCATTTTCAGCAAGTTATGCTCAAGATGTGAGTTCTGCGCCTGAGCGCGGTGTTGAGCAGGAAGCAGCTAAGCAAACCGAACGTATGCGCGACGAATTAAATTTAACGCCCGAACAAGTAAAAAAAATTTATCAAATTAACCTTAAATATGCACAGCAACGTCAGCAATCGAATATGCGGAGCGACGCTGTGATACGAATTAAAAACAAAGATATAGAATTACGCAAAGTATTGAGCGCGGCGCAGTACGAACTTTTGCAGTCAAAACGATATGAGCGCTCTGCAATTCGCCCGATGCAATCGGCAAATACTTCGGCAGAACCTGCAACTTCACCGGATAATCAAACTCCTGAAACCGACGAAAATAAAAAAATATCGACCGAACGCCGCACCTCGCCATCCGGCAGCACATCTACTCGCCCGCGAAATTCATCCGACCGACAAAGCGGCAATCCACCACCTCCCAAAAATCGCAAATAATGGCAAATGAGTATTTTAGTTTCAAAAAATTTACCGTTTTTCAAAATAGATGTGCAATGAAAGTTGGCACTGATGGCGTTTTGCTTGGCGCATGGGCAAATGTGGAAAATGTAAATACTATTTTGGATATTGGCACAGGCACAGGGCTTATTGCTTTGATGTTGGCGCAACGTTCGGCTGCTGCTATTACTGCCATTGATATTGATAATGAGGCAATTATGCAGGCAAACGAAAATTTTGTAAATTCGGATTGGGCTAATCGGCTAACGGCAATAAATATTTCGCTGCAAAATTACGCAAAAACAACTGACAATCGTTTCGATTTGATTGTTTCAAATCCGCCGTATTTTGTCAATTCATTACAAAATCCTGATAATCAACGAAGTATAGCGCGACACGCCATTTTGTTATCGCAGCGTGAACTTATTTTTCACAGCAAAACGCTATTAACTCCCACAGGGAAACTTTGCGTGATTTTACCTGTTGAACAAACTGAAAATTGCGTGAAATTTGCCGATGAAATGGGCTTGTTTTGTACAAAGAAAATTTTTGTTCAACCCACAATAACGAAAACGGCAAAAAGAATTTTACTCGAATTTTCGGTCAACAAACAAGAAACTATTGAGAGCAAAATATACATAGAAACAAACCAACGAGGCTGCTACAGCGAGCAATTTACCGCATTGGTCAGAGATTTTTACCTGAAACTGTAATTAAAGCAAAGAATCGATTTTGGCTTTCAAAACAGGTTTTGAAACAGCACCTACTTGTTTTTCGACCACGTTTCCGCCTTTGATAAACAGGATAGTAGGAATATTGCGGATTCCATACGTGGAAACAATGCCGTCGTTTTCGTCCACATTTAGTTTCCCGATAATTGCTTTGCCTTCGTATTCATCGGCAAGTTCTTCGACAATAGGACCAATCATACGGCACGGACCGCACCATTCTGCCCAAAAATCTATTACTACAAGTTTGTCGCCATTAATGTAATCCGTGATGGATTCATCAGTAAAATGTAAAGCCATATTTTTATGTTTTAATAAGGTAACAAGGTTACGAATGTCTGTAACTTATTACTACTTAGGTTGTTTAGTTTTTTTGAATTAGGTGAAAATAAGGTTTTGCTTTGTTATTATATTGCAAGTTTTAATATAATACAAAGTAAAGAAAGCAAATTCAATAATTCAAGAAAAAACGGGAATATTTATCAACAATTTTATTTATATTAAGTTTTATGAATAACTCTAACAAGGTTTTAACCGCTGTGAAAGTTTAATCAACTCTATAAATATACTTGGATATAGCGCAAATTATTACATACTTCTTTTATTATTTTTTGTTTGTAAAGTTATCAGATAAAATCTTGCTTTTAATATTTTTTATAAAATTTTCTTTCATTTTCTTTGAAAATTTTAAAATATCTATTTATTTTTGCCAACAAATTAAATAAAATAGTATAGTTATGAAAAAAATTATTATTACATCCGTTTTCTTTGTATTATCCGTTATTTGTACCCTTTCGGCTCAGGATTGGAACAGATATGCGCAATTCAAGATTGGGACAGCAAGTACACTTTACGAAAAGACTTATGGCATTGCTTTTCAAGGAGAGTATGGCGTAACTTATAAATGGATAAATTTGGGTTTTTCGCTCGACTATTTTTCGTCATTTCCCGAAAGTAATTTTAATGATTTATTTGTGAGTGTTGGAAGTGCGGAGTCCGTCAAGTTGCCGTATCATAAAACTGACGAAAATTATTTGGCATTGTCGCTGCATCCAACGTTTGATATTATTCGCATTTTCAAATCTAACTCTCGCCATTCGGTAAAAGCAGGTTGCAAATTTGGACTTGCACGTTCGGTGTTTGTCAAAAACACAATCGACAAAACGAATGAATTTTATTCTTTACATTATCAGTCATCTATTGATGATTATGTTGTTTTGGGTTGTTCGTATGAATTTGCCGTTATCAAAAATATGTATGTTGGTGCGTTTTGTGAATTTTTCGATAGAAGTGTTTTTGGCGTAAGTATTCGCCGAAATTTCTAAACGGGAAATCCTAATATGTTTTTTTAAGGCAGCATTTTTCAATAAAAATTTGAAAAATACTGCCTTTTATTAATTTAATGAATGCTTAATGCTTTATCTATTAATCAGTTAAGCGATATGGGAAAAAATATCAAGTATTGAGTATCAAGTTTACAAATTAGTAGTTTTTCCCAGCACTACCCCTTTTGCACATTTGCCGATTGCAAATAGACAGGCTTATGCGAAAGAGGGATTTTTATAATCGTTCATAGCCAAACGACTTAATTCTTTGATAGATAAGCCCGAGAATAAATTTTTTTGCCATTCGGTATAGTCAAACGGCTCACGATTAATCAATGTGATAAACCTTTCGGCTTCCACTTTGCCCAAACCTAAAATCAGGGCTTGTATTCCTTTGGTGCGTAAAACAGTGTCGGTGTACATAATTTTATAAATATTCGATAAACATTATCGGATTAATAATTTCAATTTCACTAATTTGCGTATTTAACAGTTTTTTATCGGTTGTAATGAAAATATAATGCATAATTTTTATCAACAATTTTTTTATTGGCACTCAAACTTCTCAATATCACTGCGTTGAATAAATTGTTTTATGGCTTTGTAAAACTTGGGATTTACATCTACGCTGTGTTTGCGGGCTAATAGTTTGAGGTGAATGCCGTTTTCGTTTACGATATTTAAAAACAAAGCGATTTTCCCTTTATTGTTGATAATCAGGTCGCTAAGTTCGACCATAAAGTCCGGAGTAATGTTTTGCAAAGGAATTGTTAAGGTAATTTGTTTTAGAAATTCGGCTTGCAATTTATCGAGAGTATCAATTTTCAGAATTTTAAATTCAAGTTCTTTCGGCTTGTCGTCTTTTGGTTTGAATTTCCAATCGTCGCCTCTGTACTGCACTTTTCCGAAAATATAAACTCGCATATCTTTAATCAGGAAATTTTTGAATTTCAAATACGAGTCGCTGAAAAGCATAAATTCGTGTGTACCGTTAAAATCTTCGAGCGAAAAACGTGCGTATGGCTTACCGTTTTTGTCGATAGCCTCTTTTAAGTCGCTGATAATCCCGCCCATACGGATAGATTGACCTTTTAGTTCTTCGAGATTTTTGATGTCCGCAGTGTTGCAATTGCAGATGTCAAGCAATTCAAATTCGTTATTTATTAACGGATGCGAGGATAGGTATATTCCCACATATTCGCGTTCTTTGTTGAGTTTTGCGCCATTTGTCCAGTCGGGAGGGCTTTGGAGTTTGGGTTTTGGGATTTGGATTTCTTCCATATCTCCAAAAAGCGAATTGGTTTTTGACGTTTTATCCTGTTGAAATCGAGCTCCATAGAGCATAATACTTTCGTCGAAACCATATTCTGTTTTGCCGTCTTTTTCGGCTTGAGTAAAAAGTTGTTCGCGGCGCAGGTCTGGAAATTCGTCGAAAGCACCGGCAAATGCTAAACTTTCGAGCGTTTTTTTGTTGCAGGCTGACAGGTTTATTCGTTCCACAAAATTGAATATACTGCTGAATTTCCCGTTATTTTGGCGTTCGTCGATAATGGCAAGTGCTGCTGCCTCGCCAACTCCTTTTATGCCGCCAAGTCCAAAGCGGATATCGCCGTTAGAGTTTACCGCAAAATTCAGTTCCGACTCATTCACATCTGGCGATAAAACATTTATTCCCAGCATTTTACATTCGTCCATAAATTTCGAAACATCAGCAATACTGTCGCGGTTGCGGGTTAAGTTGGCAGCCATAAATTCGGCAGGATAGTTTGCTTTTAGGTAGGCTGTTTGATAGGCAACCCACGAGTAGCAGGTGGCGTGCGATTTGTTGAAAGCGTATTTTGCAAAATCAGTCCAGTCGTTCCAAATTTTTTGCAATACTTTTTCATCGTATCCTTTTGCGGTTGCGCCTTTGATAAATTTTGTTTCGAGGGACGCCATTTTGTCCTTCAATTTTTTCCCCATTGCCTTACGGAGTTCGTCGGACTGACCACGTGTAAACCCTGCCAAATCGCGGCTTAGGAGCATGACCTGTTCTTGATAAATGGTAATTCCATAAGTATCTTTCAGACGTTTTTCCATAATAGGAATGTCGTAAGTAATAGGCTCTTTCCCGTGTTTTCGGTTGATGAACGAGGGAATATATTTCATTGGACCCGGTCGAAATAGCGCATTCATCGCTATTAAATCTTCAAATTGTGTGGGTTGCAGGTCTTTGAGATTTTTTTGCATTCCGGCACTTTCAAATTGGAAAGTACCTATTGTTCGTCCGTCGCTGTATAGTTTATAAGTTTTTTGGTCGTCGATTGGAATTTTATCAATATCAAGGTCAATACCTCTGTTTTTCTTGATATTTTTTAATGCCTCTTTTATAACATCGAGATTTTTCAGGGCTAAAAAGTCCATTTTTATCAACCCTATTTCTTCAATTACCGAGCCTTCGTATTGCGTAACAAGAACTTCCTCGCCTGTTTCTTTGTCGATGGCAGTGCTGATTGGAACGTGATTTGTTAAATCATCTGCCCCGATTATTACTCCGCAAGCGTGAACTCCGGTTTGGCGTACCGTACCTTCGAGCACTTCGGCATATTTAAGAATTGAAACTACATTAGAGTCCGACGAAGTAAACTCTTTTTGAAATTCGGGAATTCGGGAATAGCAGTTTTTAATAGTAACATCTACCGCATCTTCGTTATCTTCGGAGGGAAATTTATCGGGAATAAGGTTTGCAAGTCGGGTCGATTCTTTCAAATCTAATTTTTGCACTCTCGCCACATCTTTGATTGACGATTTTGCGCCCATTGTGCCGTATGTAATAATGTGAGCAACGCGCTCTTTTCCGTATTTTTCGGTTACCCATTGTAATACGCGCCCGCGTCCATCGGAGTCGAAGTCAATATCAATATCGGGCATCGAAATACGGTCGGGGTTTAGGAATCGTTCGAACAGCAAATCGTATTTAAGCGGGTCAATATCAGTAATTTTCAAGCAATACGCCACTACCGAGCCTGCTGCCGAGCCGCGCCCCGGTCCAACCGAGATGCTCATTTGTCGGGCTGCGTTGATAAAATCTTGCACAATGAGAAAGTATCCGGGGAAACCCATCGATTTCATCGTATCAAGTTCAAATTGAATGCGTTCCTGAATTTCGTCGTTCAAATCCTTGCCATATCGTTGTTCTGCGCCTTCCCACGCTAATTTTGTCAAGTAATCGGCTTCGAGTTTTACGCGGACAACTTTTTGATAACCGCCAAGTTTTTCAAATCGTTCGTCGCCAAATTCTGTTCGTAAATCTGTTTCGTTATATTTTTGACGATAGATTTCTTCAGTTCCAAAATCGCTTGGAATTTCGAAAACGGGCATCATCGCCGGACTGTCAATGTCGTAAAATTCCACTTTTTGGGCAATTTCGAGCGTGTTTTCGAGTGCTTGCGGGACATCGGCAAAAATGCGTTCCATTTCGCTTGGTGTTTTCAGCCATTCCTGTTTGGTGTAGCGCATTCGTTTGGGGTCGTCCATATCTTTACCGGTGCTGAGGCAAATCAGTCGGTCGTGCGCTTCGGCGTGTTCTTCTTCTACAAAATGGGAGTCGTTAGTGGCAATTACTTTTGTATTAGTTCGTTGAGCGAGTTCTAAAATAGCGGGATTAACGGCTTGTTGTAATTTATATACGCGAGTATCGCCTCCGGGTTTATCGGTTTTGTGGCGTTGAATTTCGAGGTAAAAATCGTCTCCAAAAATTTTTTTGAACCACATAATACTTTCTTCCGCAGCCGGCAAATTAGCCGATGAAATGGTAATACTGTCGTCGTAACCTGACGAAGTTTCCGAGTCGTCCACATCTTTTGCCGAGTCGCCAAGTAATTTTTGCGGTATTTCGCCACCCAGACAAGCCGACGATACAATCAAACCTTCGTGATAACGTTCCAATAAATTTTTATCAATTCGTGGTTTGTAGTAAAATCCGTCAATCCACGATGACGAAACGAGTTTGCAAAGGTTGCGATAACCGGTGAGATTTTTTGCCAGCAAAATGAGATGCCAACCGCCTCGGTCTTCTTTTTTATCTTTTTCTTTGAGAGTCATTTCGCGCCTTGCCACATAACATTCGCAGCCGATAATTGGCTTGAAAAGTTTTTGTTCAAGTTCGCTTATTTGCTTTTGTTTATTGGATTTTTCATCGTCGCTTAAATCAGGATTTTCCTTTAATTCTTTTTTTAAATCACCGATTTGTTCTTTTGTTTTTGCGTTTTTCTTTTTTACATAATTGAAAAGTTCTTTGACGCCAAACATATTTCCGTGGTCGGTAAGGGCTATTGCCGGCATTGAGTTGGCAATTGCTTTATCGACTAAACTTTTGACAGGCGACATTCCGTCGAGAATCGAATAATAAGAGTGAACGTGAAGATGAACAAACGATGACATTGATTTATTGATTTAGGTATTGATTTGCTAAATTTTTGTTTGACCGAAAAAAAAATTATTTATTGCGTTGGCAGGCAAATAAAACACAATCGATAAGTGCTTGTTTTGTATTGCTCTGCGGGAAAATTGACAGGGCATCAATAGCATTTTGACCGAATTGAGCCATTTTTTGCTCTGCATATTGTATTCCGCCGCTGTTTTGGGCAAAATGCATTATTTTTTCAATATTTTGGGCAGTAAATGCTTTGTTATTAATTATTTTCAACATTTGATTACGTTCATTTTCGTCGGCATTTTGCAGGGCGAAAATTAGCGGAAGAGTGATTTTGCCATCTTGCAGGTCGTTTCCGGTAGGTTTTCCAATTTCCATATCAGAAAAATAATCAAAAATATCATCTTTTATTTGGAAACACAGACCGAGATATTCGCCGTATTTTCGAAAAATTTGAATTGTCGTTTCTTCCGTATTCATCGAGTATCCACCAATAACGGCACATTCCGAAAACAATATTGCTGTTTTTTCTCTAATAATTTCGTAATAGTTTTCTTCCGACAGCATTGATTTTTCGGTATTCGACAATTCTTTTATTTCGCCGTCGCTCAGTTCTATCCCAATATGCGCAATTTCGTGCAGGATATTCATATTATCGGTATTAATAGCAACTTCGAGAGCCTTCGAGAGCAGATAATCGCCGGTGAGTACGGCTATTTTATTGCTCCAGCGCGCGTTTACCGATTTATGTCCCCGTCGTTCGTTGGTATCATCCACCACATCGTCGTGAATAATACTTGCTGTATGCAGCAGTTCCAATGCCACTGCCGATTTGTAGGTGTTACCGTTGATATGTCCACACAATTTAGCACACAATATTGTAACTATTGGGCGAAGTTGCTTGCGGTCGCCATCTAAAATATATTTATGAATCGACGAAAGTATGGGGTTAGCGGTGTCAAAAGCAGTCGCAAATTGCATGTTAAACTCTTGCAATTCGGACGAGATACTTTCTTTTATTTTAATTAATAAACTCATAAATTTTAATATATGTAGGTCGCAAAGATAATACAATTTTGCTGTTTTTTTTCGTCAAGAGAAAAAAAATATTATATTTGCGTATCAATACAAAATAAAATGAACATTCTTGATTCTATTATTCTTATTCCCATAGCAATAGGTTTGATTTGGGGGCTTTTTCGTGGATTAGTAAAAGAAGTTGCGGGGATAGTAGCCGTAGTGCTTGCGATTTTTGCTGCAAAATTTTTTGCGCCGCAACTTTCCGAAATTCTCATTCGATTTTTTTCCTTATCCGAAAAATTATGGGTAAATGTGCTTTCGTGGGTGATTATTTTTGTAGCGGTGATGCTAATAATAATTTTTTTGAGCAAAATGGTGAATAAACTTATTTCCGCTGTGTCGTTGGGTTGGCTTAATAAACTGCTTGGAGGAGTTTTTGGGGGGTTGAAATTTATGCTTTTAATCAGTGTTTTGCTTAATATTTTTGATACTGTCGACGATAAGTTTAATATCATAAAGCCCGAAATTAAAAATGAATCTGTGGCTTACAAACCCGTAAAAAGTGTAGTGGCGACACTTTGGGATTTTGCGGCAACCGAACAAACCCCCAAGGGGATGTAAGGATAAACGGTGCACGGTACACGGTGCGGGACACACAGCCGCAGCACGTCAATGGTAGAGTGGAGAGTAGGGGCGTTGCACGCAATGCCCTCAACACGCCTGATTAAGGTGATGAACATCTGTAATATGCTAACTCCGTAGGAGTCGCCTGTGCATAACCCCGAGTGAAACTCAGGGTAAAAGCAACCCTATACATCGAATACCCTACCATTGACGGAACACACATCCACAATCCGCCTCATTAATCATTTACCATTATATATTAATTTCTCCTTTTTTTCTTAAAAAATTCTTTCATTAAATTTTCACATTCGCTGTGCAAAACTCCGGCAATTACTGTGGTTTTGGGGTGCAAGGCATTTGGCGCAAAGCGAGTAAAACCGCGTTTTTCGTCGCTCGCACCATACACTATTCTGCTTATTTGCGACCAGCCTAATGCTCCGGCACACATCACACAAGGCTCAACGGTAACATATAAAGTACAATCGTTCAGGTATTTAGCAGCCAAATAGTTTTCGGCAGCAGTTATTGCCTGCATTTCGGCGTGCGCAGTAACATCGATAAGAGTTTCGGTAAGATTATGGGCAGCAGCAATTATCTTTCCGTTAATTGTAACAATTGCTCCTACCGGCACTTCGTCGGTGTCGAATGCAAGTTTTGCCTCATCTAAGGCTATTTTCATAAAATATTCGTCGCTATACATTTCTTTATTCATATATTTTTTCTTAATGGTCAATTTCAATGTCATATTTGTCCAAAAGCCCTGAAACACCCAAAATAGAAAATTTCGCTTTTTTTATTCTATTTCTCTCAGGGTCAATAGAATAGTTATATGAACTTCGGAAATCGCTTTTTTCAATTATCGTGTTATTAAATGTTGCTCGCAGAAGGTCGCAATTCTCAAATACAGAGGCTGTTAAATCACATTCGGAAAAATCTGTTTCTCGTAGCTGTGAATTTTTGAAAATTGTCTTTTTAATTTTAGTTTTGTAAAAAGAAGCGAAATTTAAACTACAATTATCAAAACCAAGCGATAGCATAAAACCATCACAATTATCGAAACGAAATCCTAACATTTTACAATCGCTGAATTTAATTCCCTTAAATGCTGTTTGAGTCAGTTTGACCATACTTAGATTGCAGGCAATAAAATCACATTCCAAAAATTTTATGTTTGAAAGGTCGGAGTTAGCAAAATCACAGTTTTTGAAGATGCAATTTTCATATTCTCCTTTTGTTAAATGATTGTCTCTAAAGTCAATTTTGTCAAATGTTTGTTCAGTTATGTATATTTGTTCCATCGCAAGTTTTTTTATTTTATTCTGAAATCAAACATTTTATTATCAAAAATAAATCCTTCGAGCCTGTCGCCAATTTCCACTTTCCCAACACCGCTCGGCGTTCCGGTGTAAATCAAATCGCCCATTTTTAGCGTAAAAAAACGGCTGATATACGCAATAATTTCATTTATCGTAAATATCATATCAGCCGAATTACCGCTTTGAACTGTTTGCTGATTAATATCCAGTCGAAATCGCAGTTGCTCAACGTCGGGGAACTCTTCTTTTGGCATAAAATTTCCCACCACTGCCGAATTATCAAACGCCTTGCAAATTTCCCAAGGTTTGCCCTCCGCTTTTAATTTATATTGCAAATCGCGAGCGGTAAAATCGATTCCCAGCCCAATTTCGTTATAATATCGATGCGCAAAATGCGTAGCAATGTTTTTCCCCAGACGGCAAATTTTAATAATAATTTCGGTTTCGTAATGCAAATTCTGACTAAAAGCCGGAATGTAAAACGGCTTATTATCACGCAAAAGCGCAGTATCGGGTTTCATAAATATCACAGGCTCAGCGGGGTCGGCTGACGCAAGTTCGCGGTTATGTTCGCGATAATTATGACCTATGCAGAATATTTTCATTTTAATTGATATTAGACATTAGACTTTTATATATTAGATATTAGATTTTTAGACATTAGACTATTAGATAAACGAAAGTAATAGTTTTTCTGAAATATTATGTTTAGCACCACATCCCATATCTTTATACTCTATACTTGATACTTAATCCTTGATACTCATATCTTGATACTCATATCTTGATACTCTATACTTGATACTTGATACTCTATACTGTCTCTTAGTCTAACAATCTAACAGTCTAATAGTCTTACCTCTCACCTTTCATTTTTTTCAATTTCATTAAGTCGATTAAACATTACCGCCAAATGTGCATAAATCGATGTATTTTGCACAACCACATTATCGGGAACATGGATGCGATAAGGCGTAAAATTCCAGATAGCGCGTATTCCGCCGTCAACTATTTTTTCGGCAACCGACTGCGCCATTTGTACAGGAACAGTCAAAATGCCGATGCTGACCCCGATTTGTTGGCGCAACTCGGCAAAACGGTCAAAATGATGAATCGGGATGTGGTTGATGCTTGTGCCTGACAGTTCGTACTTTACATCAAAACCGGCAACAATTTCAAGTCCAAACTGCGCCAAACCGCCATCGTGCAGCAGTGCACCGCCCAAATTGCCAACTCCAAACAGGAATGCTTTATGCGCACGTTTGAAACCAAGAAAGGTTTCGAGCACCGCCACCAATTCGTTCACATCGTAACCAACTCTGGTACGCCCTTGAATTTTAACATACGAAAGGTCTTTTGCCACAATCGATGCGTCGATGGCAATGTTTTTTGCAATTTGAGTTGACGAAAGATACGCTTGCCCATCGTTTTTCACAAGTTTTGAGTAGGCAAGATACCAAGGCAAACGGCGCAAAGTGGGCTCCGGCACCTTAAAAAGTGAGTTTGTAGAATTGATAAACATCTTTTTTTCGCAAATATAATATTTATTTGGAATAATAGTTTAATTATCAACAAGCATTTTTGTATTTTTGCCAAAACAATTAAAAAAATGAAATACTTATATTTTCCTAATGGCGACCGTTTTCCGCAGATTGGACTCGGTACTTTTCAATCTAAAAAAAACGAAGTATATGATGCTGTAATTACCGCTCTGACAGCCGGTTATCGGCATATCGACTGCGCTTATGTTTATGGCAACGAAAAGCAAATTGGCGAGGCTCTAAAATATGCTTTTGCCAACAATATTGTCCGGCGCGACGAACTGTTTATTACCTCCAAACTTTGGAACAGTTTTCACGCTCCCGAAATGGTTGAACAGGCTATACGCCATTCGCTCAACGACTTACAACTTGATTATCTCGACCTATATTTGATGCATTGGGCTATTGCTTTTCGCACCGGTTGCGATTATGCAAATTCGCCTGCCGACCTTGTGCCACTCCCCGAAATGCCTTATCAAACAACTTGGGCGGCAATGGAAAAATTGCGCGAAAAAGGCTTGACCAAACATATTGGCGTTTCAAATTTCAGCATCAAAAAACTGACAAATTTGCAACAATCGGCAACAATTGCGCCGGAAGTAAATCAAATAGAAATTCATCCATATTTTCAGCAAAATAAACTCAGCGATTTTTGCAACGACAATAATATTTTACTCACCGCATACTCGCCACTCGGCAGCCGACATTTGATTAACAGCGATAACGACATTCAACACAACGCTACTATTGCCCAAATTGCCGAAAAACACGCTTGCTCTGCCACACAGGTAATACTCGCTTGGGGCATAACGCGAGGCTGGGCAGTAATCCCAAAATCGATACATCAGGAACGAATAATTGAAAATTTTGCAGCCGTTGATGTTTTGCTCGATGACGAAGATATAAACGCTATTTCGTTAATTGACAAAAACTTACGTCAGTCGGTTGCATCTTATGCCATTATGCCGGGAGGATATTATACTTACAATAATATTTTTGATGAAGAAAGTTAAAACTGTCTCGAAAAAAACACACGATGAATTACAGCTAATCGGATTAACAACACAACTTCCTGAAAATGTAACATTTTATTCTCGATTAGGTTTTAATAAACTTGACGAAGGGTATGTTGACTTCAAAAAAGATAGATACTATAATTATAATATGAAACTCAAACTATCTTTGCATTAGTTTGCAACAACGACTGCAGCGATTGCAGTTTTTTGGCAGACGTGATGGGCGACAGAACGCGGTTTAACAGCACATAAAAAAATATTTTTGTACACTTTATTGAAAAAATATCAACTATCTGCGAAATTTTTACTGTTTTTGAAACGTGAATTTTTTATTTAGGAAGAAGGGAAAATTGGGGTTGTTGTTGAAGTTTTTGGGAAATGATTTAAATAATTAATCGTTACAATATGATAGCAAAATCGCAAAATATTGCATTATTAGTAATTGGAAATTTAGCACAAGAAAATTCCGATTGGGTTGAGTATGCCAATTATTGTTTTTACAGAGAAAAAGGATTACGAAAAGATGCTTTTAATTATCTCAATGCCTTTCTTAAAAAAACCGAAAATTGGGATTTAAACAAAAAAATTGATTTTTTGAATTTTTTATTTCCATTTTTTGAAAAGGTTGAAGATGCTGACTATGCAGGATTTCCTCAACCACTTAGCAATAATATGATAAAACCAACATTAGAAAAATGGTGTGAAAAAGAAACTCACAATGGAAACCCATTTCGTTGGTATGGTACTTATTACGGTAGTGAAAAGCATTTATTCAAAGCATTGGAAATTAATCCGTTCGATGACTTGGCTCGGCAAAAAATTATTCAAAAATGGAAATATAACATTTATTACTCGGTTCACCATTTGCCCGAAGGATATATAGGATATCCTGACGAAGATATTCAACTTGGCGAAAAAATAAAAAGCCAAATAAAACAATTAACAAATTCCGAATTACAAGATTATTGGACAAATTATTTGGAAGAAGATTTGGAGCTTGTTAGAAATTATATTGAATGGAAAAAGTCCGGACACCCTGATTTAGAAAAGTGGGGAGAAAAGAATAATAAAAGAGTCTGTTATGGTGGTATATCTCGAGCCTATTATTATTAGAGAACACATAGATTAAATATGAACTAATTAAATATGCCCAACCCAATTTTTGAGAATATGCTCTTGCATTACGAAATCCGCACAAAGGACGACCATACCAACGAAAAAATAGCAGAATTTTGATAGTTATTCTATTTTTTTTCGATTATCTATCGAAATTTTACTATCTTTGCAGCGATTTTATTTTTATAGACAATGGAAAGATTAAAGAATTTGGGAGTTATTCCCATAAATAAGGATGTTTTATACTCATTATACAATGATTTGAAACAACCAAAAGACAAAATAACTGAATTAGAGCGAAAAGGATTTATAATTAGGGTAAAACGGAATTTGTATGTCGTTTCTCCAACAGTTCACAATCAAAAAATTTCAAGTGAACTCGTGGCTAATCATTTATACAGACCGTCTTATGTTTCGCTCGAATCTGCCCTTGCGTATTATGGACTGATTCCCGAAAGAGTCTTTACAATGCGTTCGGTTTGTACTAAGTTGCACAAGCAGTACGATACGCCTTTGGGGCATTTTGAGTATGTAAAAGTGCCTGCGCAATATTATCCAATTGGTGTTCGTCAGGAAATTATCGGCAATTCTTACGCATTTCTCATTGCCTCGCCCGAAAAGGCATTGTGCGATAAGATTAGTACTTTGCAA
>JAITXR010000336.1 GCA_031284665.1 Paludibacter sp. | reverse complement strand
AAGACATTAAAGCAAAATTGCTGCAAATTCCTGTTTTAGACGTGATAATTGACGGACAACGCAGTCCGCTGATGATTGCCGCCGGATTTACAACTGCCTCATTGGCAAAATGTTATCTGAGAGAAATGCGGAAAATTACGTACCCAACTTTTTAAATGTAAAATGTAAAATGTAAAATGCAGAAATTAAGAAATGTAGAAAATATAAATCAGAAATAATTATGAGTGAAAGTATTATTCTTGTCAAAAGTTTTGATTTTGCTGTTCGTATAGTCAATTTGAGCAAATATCTTGTTGCCCAACAAAAAGAATTTGTTTTATCTAAACAAATTTTGCGTAGTGGAACTTCGATTGGTGCTAACTCGGAAGAAGCCGATGCCGCACAAAGCAAAAAAGAGTTTATTGCAAAATTGGAAATAGTGATAAAGGAAGCTCGTGAAACTCATTTCTGGTTGAGGTTGCTGCATAAAACTGATTATATTGATGAGAATATGTTCGAGTCAATGCTGTCAGATTGTAATGAAATAATTGCTATAGTTATAGCCATTATAAAAACGACACGTAAAAATTTAGATAAAGGAGAGTTGAAATGACGTTCATTTTACATTCTGCATTTTACATTTTACATTATGTTAAAACTTAGCGAATATCGAATTATGTGGGTATTAGTACTTTTCGACTTGCCTACGGAAACTAAAAAGGAGGTAAAAGCCGCTACTGATTTTCGTAAGAAACTGATGCAAGATGGCTTTATTATGTTTCAGTTCTCTATTTATTTGCGACATTGTGCCAGTCGCGAAAACGCCGATGTGCACATAAAGCGGGTGAAAACACTGCTGCCCGAAAAAGGTCATGTTGGCATTCTGTGTGTAACAGATAAGCAATGGGGCACAATGGAACTGTTTTATGGCAAAAAAGAAAAAACTGTTTCCACACCTTACCAACAATTAGAACTTTTTTAGAAATTATTTGATTGGCAAAAATAATCGTTTCTGCCATTATGTCACTTTTATCTATTGGCACTTTTTTTGAAAATCAATTTTCAACTTTTTCAACATTAAATAACTATTAAACTTAATTATATGAGCAAAGGAAACATTGGGGTTACAAGCGCAAATATATTCCCCGTTATCAAAAAATTTCTTTATTCCGACCACGAAATTTTTCTTCGTGAACTGATTTCTAACGCTGTAGATGCCTCGCAAAAACTGAAAACTCTCGCATCTGTTGGCGAGTATAAAGGCGAACTTGGCGATTTGAAAGTGCGGGTTTTGATTGATAAAAAGAAAGGTACATTAACCGTTTCAGACCACGGAATTGGTATGACTGCCGACGAAATTGACCGATATATCAATCAGATAGCATTTTCGGGCGCGGAAGAATTTTTGGAAAAATATAAAAACGACGCGCAAGCAATTATCGGACATTTTGGCTTGGGATTTTATTCGTCGTTTATGGTGGCAAAAAAAGTGGAAATTTTTACGCAATCCTTCAAAGATGACAGCACGGCTCAGCATTGGAGTTGCAAAGGCGACCCCGAATTTACCCTCGAAGATACTATTAAATCGGAGCGTGGAACTGATATTGTGTTGCATATTGACGATGATAACAAAGATTTTCTCGAAGAATCGAAAATTACCGAATTACTGACAAAATATTGTAAATTTTTACCGGTCGAAATCGTTTTTGGCAAGAAAAAAGAATGGAAAGATGGCAAGGAAGTTGAAACCGACCAAGATAATGTGATTAACAACACAAATCCCGCTTGGACACGCAAACCTGCCGACCTTAATGACGAAGATTACGAGAATTTTTATCGCGAACTTTATCCAATGAGCGACGACCCGCTGTTTCATATTCACCTAAATGTGGATTATCCTTTCAATCTGACAGGCATTTTGTATTTTCCTAAAATTAAAAATAACATTGATATTCAGCGCAATAAAATTCAGTTGTATTGCAATCAAGTGTTCGTTACCGACTCGGTGGCAAACATTGTTCCCGAATATCTTACTTTGCTGCACGGTGTGATTGATTCGCCGGATATTCCGCTTAACGTAAGCCGTTCGTACTTGCAAAGCGACCAAAATGTAAAGAAAATTTCGAGCCACATTACCAAAAAAGTTGCTGACCGATTAGCCGAAATATTCAAAGCCGACCGCCCGCAATTTGAGGAAAAATGGGACAACCTGAAAATTTTTATCCAATACGGAATGTTGAGCGACGAAAAATTTTACGAACGTGCCGAAAAATTTGCTTTGCTTAAAAATGTTGATGGAAAATATTTTACATTCGACGAATACAAAGAGCAAGTAAAAGAAAATCAGACAGATAAGAATGGCGACTTGATTTATCTTTATACTAATAATCGCCAAGAACAATATACTTACATTAACGCAGCAAAAGAAAAAGGCTATGATGTGTTGCTAATGGATGGTCAATTGGACGTGCACGCGGTGAGCCAGTTAGAGCAAAAATTTGAAAAAACGCGCTTTGTCCGCGTCGATTCTGATGTGATTGACAAGATTATTCAAAAAGAAAATGATTTGCAAGTGTCGCTTACCGATGAGCAACGTGCTGCATTACAGGACGTTTTCGCAGCGCAACTTCCGGCAATCGAAAAAACAAATTTTGTTGTTAGTTTCGAGCAACTTTCAGCCGACTCAAATCCTGTGTTTATTACACATAATGAATTTATGCGCCGAATGAAAGAAATGTCGGCAATGCAGGGCGGGATGTACAGTTTCTATGGCGAAATGCCCGATTCGTACAATTTGGTGGTTAACACTGCTCATCCGTTGGTCGAAAAATTGCTTGCCGACGAAGAAACGCAATGTGCCGAAAAAGCCAAACCGTTTGTGTCGCAAGTTGCTGAATTACAGTCGCAACTTGATGAAATTGATGAACGCAACAAGTCGAAAAAATATGATGAAATTTCGCCGGAAGATAAAACTGCAAAAGACGAATTACGCGCCAAAATAGATGGCGTAAATTCCTCAAAGAAAGCAATTTATAGTGAGTATGCAGCCACAAATCCGATAGTTGGTCAGTTGATTGACCTTGCACTGCTTGCAAATGGAATGTTAAAAGGTGAGGAACTTGCAAAATTTGTAAAACGCAGTGTGGAATTAATTAATTAACAACTCGGATAAATACGAGACAAGTTTTGCCAATTTGCAATAGTAAATAGGGCATAGAAAAAAAAACTCTGTTATGGTTTTAAATCGTAACAGAGTTTTTATTTAAAACTTTTTCACGCCACTAAATTTTCTGAGCAAGTAAATAAAACTAATCATAAAGTGTAATATAAATTCCAAATATTTTTTTTATTTTTGCAGAAAAGATATTTTATGAAAAACAAATTATTCGTTATAATAATTACTTTATTTGCCTTATTTACAGGCGTTTATGCCAATGAGTCCGACCCCGTTACTTGGAATTTCAGCATTAAAAACACAAGCGACAATTCGGCTGAAATTACCCTTAAAGCCACTGTTGAACGTGGTTGGCATATTTATTCAACAAAACTTCCTGCCGGCGGACCAATTCCTACAAAATTTGTGTTCGAAAATATGAAAAATGCCGTTGCGGATGGCAAAATTATTGGCAACTCAAAACTTCACGAGGAGTACGACCCGATGTTTGAAATGAAACTTGGTTGGTACGAAAATCAGGCTGTTTTTGTTCAAAAAATTCAATTTACAAAAGTTGGAGATGTGGCTATTAGCGGCTATGTTGAATATATGGCTTGCAACGACGAAAGTTGTATGCCGCCTCAGCAAGTTGAGTTTTCGCTGTCCACTACTGCCAAAGCGGCAGTTGCTCCGAATGAAAATTTGCAAACGTCAGCAACGCTCACTGCGCCGGAAGAGGCGATTGTGAAAACTGATACTTTGCCACTTGCAAATATCCAAAGTGCTGATATTGAGAATGTAGATGTTGATTTATGGGCTTCGGTAACCGACGAAATGAAAGCGCTTGGAGAAAAAACGCCGGAAAAATCGTCATTATGGTGGATACTGGTTTTGGGCTTTGGTGGCGGACTTATAGCGTTGGTTACGCCTTGTGTGTGGCCTGTGATTCCGATGACGGTAAGTTTTTTTCTTAAACGCACAAAAGATAAAGCGCAAGCGCGAAAAGATGCTGTTTTGTACGGAGTGGCTATTGTGCTGATATATGTTGCGTTAGGTGTAATTATCACCTTGATTTTTGGGTCAAGTGCATTGAATAATATTTCGACTCAAGCGTGGTTTAATATTTTTCTTTTTGTGTTGCTGGTGGTTTTGGCAATGTCGTTTTTTGGGATGTTTGAAATCACAATGCCTTCGTCGTGGAGTAATGCAATGGACTCGAAAGCCGAATCTACGGCAGGTTTTGTAAGTATTTTGTTTATGGCTTTTACTTTGGTGCTGGTTTCGTTTTCGTGTACCGGACCGATTATTGGCTTTATGCTGGTCGAAATTTCGTCAGCCTCGTCAATCCTTGCGCCACTTGTGGCAATGTTTGGTTTTGCCTTAGCCTTGGCAATTCCTTTTAGTTTGTTTGCCTTTTTTCCATCGATGCTCAAATCGTTACCAAAATCGGGCGGCTGGCTCAATACCGTAAAAGTAGTGTTGGCATTTATTGAACTTGCATTGTCGTTAAAATTCCTTTCCACAGCCGACCAAGCCTATCATTGGCATATCCTCGACCGCGAAGTTTTTCTCTCGCTTTGGATTGTAATTTTTTCTTTGCTTGGTTTCTATCTTTTAGGCAAAATACGTTTTTCGCACGATGACGATGTGCGCCATTCGTCGGTTGTAGGGACTTTTTTGGCTATAATTTCTTTGTCGTTTGCCGTTTATATGGTTCCCGGACTTTGGGGTGCGCCGCTCAAATCCATCAGCGCATTTTCGCCTCCGCTTAATACTCAGGATTTTAACCTTTATAATAAAGAAGTACATCCTGCTTTTACCGATTATGAAGAAGGAATGGCATTTGCTGCAAAAAAGAAACTGCCGGTGGTGATTGATTTTACAGGTTATGGCTGTGTGAATTGCCGTAAAATGGAAACCGCAGTTTGGATTGACCCCGCTGTGAAATATGCACTCGAAAAAGAATTTGTGTTGATTTCGCTTTTTGTTGACGATAAAACTCCGCTTGATAAGCCATACAAAATAGAGGAAAACGGTAAAACTTTTCGCATTTCGACCGTTGGCGACCGCTGGAGTTATTTGCAGAATAAAAAGTTTAACTATAATGCTCAACCATATTACGTTATTTTGGACAATGCCGGAAAACCACTGAACACATCGATGACGTTTAACGAAAACCCAAAAGAATTTGTGCAGTGGCTAAATAAAGGTAG
>JAITXR010000275.1 GCA_031284665.1 Paludibacter sp. | reverse complement strand
TGTGCCAATAAACAATATGCCAATAAACAATGTGCCAATAAACAATATGCCAATTAAGAAATGAAGAAATTAAGAAATGTAGAAATTAACAAAACTACTAATTTGTAAACTTTATAACTTTATTGATTGTTGTACGTTGTACCTAAAAGCCCGAAGGGCGGTGTTTAGGCAACATATCCGTTATTCATATAACTTTATAACTTTATAAACTATTCAAACATCTCAAACTAAAAAAAATGAAAACCTTATTTAAAAAACTTGCATTTTATTCTCTTTTCGCCATTATCGGCGTATTGGCTACGGCAACAATTATCGAAAAATTCTTTGGTAGCGAAGTAGCACTTTCAACCGTCTATCATTCGTGGTGGTTTGTGATATTATGGTGCGTATGTGCTGTATCTTCAGTGCTTTATGTTTTCAAGACAAAACTCCCGACAAAACCTGCGGCATTTCTTGTTCACATTGCTCTTTTGTTGATTTTGTTGGGTGCAGGCATGTCGTTTTGCACTTCCAAACGTGGACTTATACATATCAGGCAGGGCGAAGTGCTGAATTATTTTCTTATGCCGAAAGCCAATGGCGAAACAGTTCGTGAGCAATTACCATTTAATCTGAAATTGCTGCTTTTCTCAAAAACTCCGCTATCGATTGTGAATGGCGAAATTATGGAAAGCAACGACGAAAAACTATCGGACAAAGCATTTTTTTCGTATTTGCAAATCGACGATAAAACGTGCTGCGTATGGTTAAATCACATTTACGAATATCAACATTATCGCTTTTATCAGTACGAGTTCGATAGCGACGAGCATGGAGTAACATTGCTCGTAAACCGCGACCCTTACGGCATTGCGATAACTTATGCGGGTTATTTGCTGCTGTTGATTGCGGCGTTGTGGCTACTGTGTCGCAAATTGAAATGGCGATGGATGCTGGCTGTGTGCCTGCCGACCGCTGCGGTTTGGTTTTTCATCTCGCAAATAAAACCGATGACACCCGTTCTTCGCTCGCCAATGTTGGCTGCTCACGTGTCGGTAATCATGATTTCGTATGTGTTGCTGCTGCTTATTGCGATTTTGAGTGCGGTAGAATTGACAAAAGATAAAAAATTAAAGACAACAGAGGAAAGCGGAAAGGCAAACGACGAAGGAAAATTAAGCAAAATTTGTCGCTTATTATTGTACCCTGCTGTATTTTTGCTTGCCATCGGCATTTTTATAGGAGCGGTTTGGGCAAATATTTCTTGGGGGCGTTATTGGGGTTGGGATTCAAAAGAAACATGGGCATTAATCACGCTTTTGGTTTATGCCATTCCGTTTCACAAACATACGTTTCCGAAATTTCAGGAGGCGAAATTTTTCCACCGTTATTTGCTTTTTGCATTTTTTTCGGTATTGATGACTTTTCTTGGCGTTAGTTTTTTGCTTGGCGGAATGCATAGTTATTTGTAAAATATATAATTTTTTTTCCGTATCTATTCACAATTAAAAATAGAAAATTGTATCTTTGCAAACTCAAACAAAAAACTATAAAAAATTCTATTATATTATGTCCGAAAAATTAAATTTCATTCAAGATTTTCCTGCCGTTCCTACTCAGGAATGGTTGGCAGTGGTTACAAAAGACCTCAAAGGTGCTGATTTTGATAAAAAACTCGTTTGGAAAACAAACGAAGGTTTCAAAGTTAATCCATTTTACCGAGCAGAAGATATTGCAGCATTGCAAACTATTGATTCAAAGCCGGGGCTTTTCCCTTATATTCGTGGAACGAAAAAAACAAACGATTGGTATGTTCGTCAAAATCTGAAAGTTAGCTGTCCGATTGAAGCAAACAAAAAAGCGTTGGACGTTCTTTCAAAAGGAGTTACTTCGCTTGCTTTTAGTATCAAAGTTGAAGAAATTGACGCAAAATTTGTGTCCGAATTGCTAAACGGAATTGTGGCAGATGCTGTAGAATTGAACTTCAAAATTTGCATTACACAAGCACCTAAATTTCTTGCTTTGTTGGTTGACTATTATAAATCAGCAAATTATGATTTGTCGAAATTAGAAGGAGCAATTCTTGCCGACCCAATTAAAAAAATGCTGAAAAAAGGCAAAGATTTTTCGCCTGAATTTATTTCCAATTCATTAAAAGACATTGCGTTAGCCGCCGCCGAATTGCCTAAATATCGTACTGTTGGAGTTGGTGCAGTTGCGCTCAACAATGCCGGTGCATACATTACTCAGGAACTCGGTTATGCGCTTGCTTGGGGCGTGGAATATCTTGATACACTGATAGATGCAGGTATCGACCCTGCTACAGCCGCAAAACGCATAAAGTTTAATTTTGGAATTGGTGGAAATTATTTCTTGGAAATTGCAAAATTCCGTGCAGCCCGCTATTTGTGGGCAAAAATTATCGAAGCCTACAAACCACAATGCACCTGCAAAGACTGTACTTGTCAGCAGGACAGCGGTTTAGATTTTTGCCCTTGTGCTGCCAAAATGCACATTCACGCCACAACTTCAAAATATAATAAAACAATTTTTGATGCTTACGTTAATCTTTTGCGTACACAAACCGAAGCGATGAGTGCTACACTTGGATGCGTTGATTCTTTGACAGTTAAAACTTATGATTTTGCATATCAAACATCAGATGAATTTTCGGAACGTATTGCTCGTAATCAACAACTGCTTTTGAAAGAAGAAAGCCATTTTGATAAAATTGCTGACATATCGGCAGGCTCATATTATATTGAAACACTGACAGTTGCCAT
>JAITXR010000213.1 GCA_031284665.1 Paludibacter sp. | reverse complement strand
TAGCCAAAATCTGCTTGCGGTTTATGTTGTCCACTTTTAAGCCTTTGACGGCTCCTCTAATTCTATTGCGAACAAGATAATATATGTATGAAGGCGATAATGACATTTTTTATTTATTTGCTTTTTTACCACGAACATCACAAACTTCACGAACTTTTTTTTTGTATTTTGTTCGTGCCGTCAGTATGGTTTGTGGGTTTATTTTTTTTTTATTTTTTTACCACGAACGCCGCAAACATCACGAACTTTTTTGTGTATTTTGTTCGTGCGATTAGTGTGGTTTGTGGTTTTATTTTTTTAGTGTTATGTTAATTATTAATATTTCGCACATTTGCATGTTGCTGTAATTTATGTGAGTCAATGATTAATTTGTCAATCTTTGTGCCGTTAGGCACTTTATATTGGTAGAAAAAGTATTATCATTACATTTGGCGTGCCGTAGGTACGCGATATATTTTTGTTTTATTATGTTTATGTTGCGTACCTACGGCACGCTTGTTAGGTTTGTAATTTTATTTCTACCAACATATTGTCCTTAACAGGACATAATACAGCAATGTTACTCTTAGTTTACATCTTGATGGAAAATCTATATACTTGATAATTAGTTAATTATAAAAGTCTATTATCCGTCATTTTAACTTTTACATACCCGCCGGCTAAACTCCGATTATTACAAATTGTAGCAAGTGGGCTCAAACTATTCAAACTTTTCAAACAATTCAAACTTCTCAAACTTTTCTCTCATTTATTCACCATAATATCAAGCACTTTGCGGTCGGTTTCGAGCATTGCATCTTTGCCAATTTCGGTCAGGTTAAGTATTGAGCGGTCAATATCGTTGTCGATAATTCCTTCGATTGCGGTAACTGATTTATTTTCAATAGCCATAACTGCCGAGAGCATCGCGGTAGCAACGCCACTCGAAATTTTCAGCGAGCAACTTGGTTTTGCGCCGTCGCAAATCATTCCGGCAAGAGTGCTCATCATATTTTTTGCGGCAAAAGTGATTTGTTCGTAACTTCCTCCCATTAAATACGTTACACCGCAAGTTGCCCCTGTGGATGCCACCACACAGCCGCATAATGCCGAAAGTCGCCCTAAACTTTGTTTGATATAAATAACAAGTAAATTGCTCAATATCAACGCTCTGACAAGCGATTCTTCGCTATTGTGATTGTCGATAGCAAAAGAATAAACAGGCATTGTGGCTGTAATTCCTTGATTTCCACTGCCACTATTGCTCATTACCGCCACATTTGCGCCACCCATACGGACATCGCAAACGGCTGTTGTATGTTCAAGTGCGCGAGTAAGAATAGAACTGCCAAAAATTTTTTTGCCTACTGTGCCACCAACACTTTGAGCCACAGAATGCCCATAGATAAAGCGTTTCGACTCGCGGAGAGCAATCATATCTGTTTCAACCGATTCGAGGATGAAACGTAATTTGTCAATATCGGTCTGCATCGCAAAATCGTACACAAGCCGAAAATTGAGTTCAGGAATCGTAGTTGACGATTTATCGGATAAAGTGCTATCGTGCTGATTATTATCAATAATAACTTGTTGATTTTTTGTAAGATATACAAAATTAGTATGCGAATTTCGAATAATTGCCACTGCGCTATTGTTGTTTGCCAAACATTCGACTTCGATATACAACACATCCGAAATATCGGGTTTAAGAGCAATGTTAATCGCTTTATTTTCAATCATTTGCTGTCCTTTTCGCACAGCATCCGGATTAACGTCTTTTAGCACTTCAAGTCCGTATTCCGACCTGCCAACCAACGCTCCCATCGCCACAGCGATAGGTAAACCAACCATTCCGGTATTAGGAATGCCTACTCCCATAGCGTTTTTTAGGATATTGGCAGATAGCAAGACATTGATTTTCTGTGGCGTTTCGCCCAGCGTTTCCACTGCTTTTGCCACACACAACGCCACCGCAGCCGGCTCAGTACAGCCCACCGCCCGAACTACCTCACTCTTAATTAATTGTATTATTTTTTCTTCTTCAACAGATGACATATATTTTGGTTTTTTATGGTATCAAAATTACAAAATATTCTTAATTTTCGCGCAAATTTATTCCGTAATTTTTTTCGACAAATGCAATTATTTTTTCTTTGTCAGTACCGCAATTTTGTTTGATTTCCAGCACTTTAACATCCACCAAAGTACGATACCACCAGCCTTGAAAAAAATCCCAGATAAACTGTTGTTTTCCTTTCAAAAATCCAAATTTGAAAATATATCGGTAAATAAAATAGAAAAACGACCGCAAAAACAACGGCGAACGGGCATATTTTAATTTCTTTTTCCGCTTTGCAATCGCCTCTTTGCCAATATTTGTGTCCACAGTAGCATTGCCCGATAAATTCAGTTCAACATCCAATAAATCAATTGCTTCGCGTATCGAATAGCCGTTATGTTTATCAATCCACCAACCAAATGTATTCAAATTGTGGTCTAAAAACCGATGCTCAAACTCTACGGTTTTTCCCGAACTCAGTTGAATATGCTCGTCCATCCAACGTTGCTCGCAAGTGCCTTTGCCATACTCGAATATGCGCAGCAGTCGCAGCGGATGCACCCACGCGCCAAAACAATATTGCTCGCGTTTCAAAACAATGCCTGAAACATCGTTGTTGACTGTTGGCAATTTTTCGTTGAGTTCCTCAATTAATTCATCGGTCAAATACTCATCAGCATCCAGACGAAGCACCCATTTTGTTTGTATGGGTAAATTTGCTAAACCCCAATTAAACTGTTTGGCATGATTGTTCTCCCATTTGTTTTGATACACTTTTGCGCCCAGCGACTCGGC
>JAITXR010000109.1 GCA_031284665.1 Paludibacter sp. | reverse complement strand
TTTTCAAATGGAAATCAACAAACAGTTTTGTCATTGATTAAAACCAACGACAGCGTTTATGATTTGAAAGCAGACGTTTTTTATGCCGATAGCCTTATTTCGTCTGACCAATGGCGGTTGAATTACCCTGTTTATCAATTTGATTGTGAGGATATTAACAATGATGGTGTGCCGGAAATTGCCGTTGGTGTGATTAAATCTACTCGTTTCGATTTAGTTTGCCGAAAACGATTATTTATTTTCAAACTTTACGAAGGGAAATATATTCGTCCGTTATGGTTAGGCTCGCGCGTATCCTATCCATTGGTAGATTTTAAAATCGCAGGTAAAAGTGGAAATAAATACTTTAAAACGATTGAACAAAATGGAGAAAATAGTTTTGTTGTGGCGGAATATAGGCTTGATGCTTTTGGTTTGCAATGGGTTAGATATATTCAGGAAAATATTGATAGAAAAAAGGCTGAAAAATTGTTTAACAATTCATAATTTTAACAAATAAAATATTAATTATATGAAAACAAAACTTTTTGCAATAAGCATTATTATTTTTTCGGCAATAATGTTGTCTTGTGGCGGTAAACAAAACACAAAAACAGTTGATAATCAAATAGATGATAGTATTGAGACAGTCAATTTTCGCCTCGATAGTCTGAATTTGAATATGAATATTGACAGTTTGTCGGTGCAGGACTTGCGGCTACTGCGCAATTATGTCTATGCTCGTTACGGCTATCTCTTTATGGAAGCCGATTTGCGGGCGTATTTCACTGCCAATATGCCTCGCTACGATTCGTTGATGTATGCGCGTTGGGAAAGCGAAGAATATGAAGTTAATAATATTGCGCCAATAGAACTTTCGGAAGATGAACTTGCTTTTGTACAGCGCGTTGACGAGCGTTTGGCGTTGTTAAAAAAGAACGATTTTGTAGATATAAATGGTTTTCGCTTGGCAAATCCTGCCAATATTGTCAATCTGTTTCAATTTCAATATATTTCGCCTGATTTTCTTAAAAAACTTTCGGAAAATAATATGTTGATTACGCAAAGTAATAATATTCAATTGTTTAGCATTTACGAAGAAAACGATTACCACCAAATGCCGAATTTCATTACTACCGATGTGATGTTGCAGGCATTTCACATGTATTTTTCTTACACTTTGAAGTATTTAGAAGCCAAAAAGTTTATTCCCATTATCGAAAACCTTACTTTTGCTTTATATAATGAAGCAATTAAGCAGGCAGCGATTGCAGAAAATGATGATTTGCGCAGAACGGCAGAATACAACGCTACTTTTTACGCCATTCCGTATTATTTAATTTCCGGTCAAAAAGTGGAGATTCCTGCACAATACAAAGCCTATTTTGAAGATGAACTTGTGAAAATCAAGAAGTTGGAAGACAATGCAAGTTCTTTTTTGGGAAACGATTATTTTTATTACAGCCAATTCAAGCCGCGCGGACACTACACGCGAAGTGAAAATTTGCAAAAATATTTTCGCGCAATGCAATGGTTGCAACTTGCGCCATATTGTCGTGAAAGTCAGCAACAATTAACCGATGCTATATTTCTTGCCACACTTTTGAATAATACAAAAGCAGCAGACGGAACCCCGCTAATGAATTTGTATAACTCTGTGTATGAGCCTGTTGAATTTCTTATAGGGGAATCCGACAATTTGTCAATAAGAGATATTGCGCTGTTTATATCCGAAAATCATATTGAGAAAAATAAGGCTCTGATGCCCGAAAATATTGGGAAAGTGAATGATTTTTTAATAAAAATTGCCAAAGATAAAAATAAAATAGGCAACCCGCTTGAAAGCGATTGTAAAGATAGAATTAACTTTATGCCTGCGCGTTATTTGCTTGATAATGAGGTAATTCAAGAGTTAGTTGATATAAGAGCAAATGCCGAGCGTGCTTTCCCAAAAGGCTTAGATGTGTTTGCAGCCTTTGGCTCAAAACCTGCAATGGACATTTTGATAAATACCTACAAAGAGCCTGAAAATTGGAC
This sequence comes from Paludibacter sp., assembly GCA_031284665.1. Lineage (GTDB taxonomy): Bacteria > Bacteroidota > Bacteroidia > Bacteroidales > Paludibacteraceae > JAITXR01. The sequence continues at coordinate 2,400 of JAITXR010000109.1, read as the reverse complement.
AGAATATTTACCAAAAATGAGAAAATTGCAAAATAAATTTTCAAATTATAAAAATTGGGATATTTCCGTTTATAATAAATGGATTGAAAGTTTGCTTGCAATGCAGCAGACAGACAAATCTTATCCCGATTTTATGAAACTGCCATCGTGGGACAAAAAAAATCTGAACACTTCGCTTGCTTCTTGGACAGATTTAAAGCACGATGCCATTCTGTATGGCGAGCAACCTATGGCGGCAGAATGTGGAGATGGCGGACCTCCTGACCCTATTCTTGTGGGTTATGTTGAGCCAAATGTTCGTTTTTGGACGAAACTAAATGAATTGGTATCGCTTACAGATAAGTTGCTGAATCAGAATAATTTAATGACGGATGATTTGCAGGGTATTACCAATCAATTGAAATCGGATGCTGAATTTTTGCTGAATGTGAGCAAAAAAGAGATAAAAAAGCAGAAACTTACTGATAGTGAGTATAATACGATTGAAAGATTTGGCGCATCTATCGAATATTTTACGCTTTCAATTATTGACCCCGACAAATATTTTGATAATTGGGAGCAAGTGGAAGGTGCAGATAAATCTATTGCCATTGTTGCCGATGTTTTTACTCGAAATATTTTTGGCTGTAATAAGAGCGGGATTTTGCATGAGGCAGTTGGAAAAGCAAATAATATTTATGTGGTAGTGGAAATTGAAGGCAATCTTTATCTCACAAAAGGTGCTGTTTATAGTTATTACGAATTTGTGCAACCTAAAAACATACGTCTCACAGATGAAGAATGGCAGCAAAAACTTGATAGCAAAGACGGCATTCCGCCATATCCGGTGTGGATGAACGATATTATTCTTAAAACCAATGACGACCCAAAAGTTGATGAAAGGATTTTTTATAGTTCGGGATGTTAAGATAATTGGCTTTGTATCAATTATTTGCATAATATCTTTGTTTTCTTGCAAAAAAAATAATGATGAATTGAACATTGTTTTTGCAGGCGATTTGTTGCTTGACAGAGGCGTGCGCCAACAAATAGAATTTAAAGGTATTGATAATCTTTTTACAGATGTTGCACCATTATTTTTGCAAAATGATGCTGTGGTTGTGAATTTGGAATGTCCTGTAACAGAGCGAAATACGCCTATTAACAAGCGTTTTATTTTTCGTGCAGAGCCTAAATGGTTATCGGCACTGAAAAAGGCAGGTATTACGCACACCGCCCTCGCTAACAATCACAGCAACGACCAAGGCGTACAAGGTCTGGAAAATAGTTATAATTATCTGAAAAACAATGATTTAATTCCAATCGGTGCAGGAAAAAATGCAGAAGAAACAGCAAAACCTGTCATTATCGAAAAAGGAGGAATAAAAGTTGCAATTTTTAATTCTGTACTTGTGCCATTAGAAAATTGGGTGTTTTTACCTGATAATTTTGGAATTTGTCAACTTTCAGCAAATGAGTTGTGTGAAAACATAAAATTTTTCAAGAAAACAAATAAAAATTATTACGTTGTAGTGGTTTTGCATTGGGGCGTGGAATATCAACCAAAACCTACTGCCGACCAACGTTTTCAGGCATACAGCCTAATTGATGCGGGCGCAGATGCGATTATCGGGCACCACCCGCATGTTCCGCAACCGCTTGAATATTACAACAATAAGCCAATTTTTTATAGTTTAGGAAATTTTGTCTTCGACAGTAAAAACCCGGCTGCACAAACAGGTATTTTGGCAAAATTAGTATTTTCTAAAGCAAAAATCAAAGTACAAACATTTGATTATCAAATAGAAAACTGTAAACCAATACTGCGATAAGCAAAGAAAAAAAATGAGTATGAAAAAAATCATACTCATTTTTAATTATTAATAATTCCTGAAAATTAATTTTCAGTTTTTTCTGCACTTGCGCTGGTTTCAGCAGATTTTTTTGTGCTTTTCTTTTTCGGAGTTTCGCCTTCGACAGCAACTTCGCTTTCTTTTGCTTTTTTGCTTTCTTTAGCCGGTTTGGTTGCCTTTGCAGGTGCCGGCTCAGTAGTTGTTTCAGCAATTTCAGTAGTTTCGGCTGCAACTGCGGCTGCGGCTTCTTTGTCCTTTTTGGCTTTATCGGCTTTGGTTTTTTCAGCCTTTTCCATCTTTTTAACTGCCTCTTTCACCAAATTTTCTTTCAGGTCGGCAAGTTCTTGAATATCGCCCAAAGTAGTTTTTTCCATTACCTGAGTGGCTGCCGGTTCTTCTTTCTTTGTTTTGCGAACAACTTTCTTTTCGCCTTCGCTTGGTTCTTCAGGGTTTTCCGAACGTTTTACATCTTCCCATACACGATTGTGCGAGAGGATAATACGTTTTGAATCTTTGTTAAATTCAACTACTTTGAAAGGCAATTGCTCACCAACTTTTGCATTCGAGC
>JAITXR010000088.1 GCA_031284665.1 Paludibacter sp. | reverse complement strand
AGAGGCGCAACTGTAATATCGAATGCGCCGTTGCTTTGTTCCGAAATTTTTTGTGCGATACAAAACATTGTTTCAAAAAGCGAGTCGGTGCGTAGCGAATCTTCGTTACGATTGATTTTTGAAATTGTAGAATTAGGATTATAATTTGATAACGAGGCATCAAATTTTGCAAAAAAATCTTCGATTTGCGCTTGTAAATCCTCGTTTTGCGGGTTGCTGTAAATGGCTGAATAATAAGTCCCTTGCGCGTGAACTTGATTATGTATGTAATGTTTTTTTTGGTTATTGCACGCCGCCAACAGCACTGTAACTGCCAGCGTTGCAACAAATATTCCGGTCGAAAAACGATTATTCATAAAATTAAAATTGTTTTAATGTTGTTTTTAGTGTCGCAGTCGAAACGATTTAAAACCCAATTGTATTGTTTGCTGCTCTCAAATAAATTCTATCCTTTGCCCTCTGCCGGCATCGTCAATTTTGCCGTTATCATATACTTTTTGTCCATTTACCCAAGTTGTCTGGATTTTGTGGCTGAATGTGGTGCTTTCAAATGGCGACCAAGCGCATTTCGATAAAATATTTTCGGCATTTACTTCCCATTGACAGTTAGGATTAACTAACACTAAATCAGCATAATAACCTTGTCGGATAAAACCTCTATTTTTTACTCGGTAGAGTAGGGCAGGGGCGTGGCACATTTTTTCGGCTACGGTGGCGTAGGTAAATACATTTTGTTTGGCGAGTTCGAGCATCGCTGTGAGCGAATATTGTATAATTGGGCAACCGGAGGCGGCAGTGAGGCAATCGCCTTGTTTTTCGCTCAGCAAATGTGGTGCGTGGTCGGTAGCGATTAAGTCAATTTTGCCCGAATTTATTGCTTGGCGCAATGCTTGGCGGTCGGCGGCAGTTTTTATTGCCGGATTACATTTTATTTTTGTGCCGAGCGATTTGTAATCTGCGCCGCAAAACCAGAGATGATGAACGCAGGCTTCGGCGGTAATTTTTTTGTCGAAATCCGCTTTGTCCGATTCAAACAGTGCGAGTTCTCTTGCTGTGGATATATGCGCAACGTGAAGGCGTGTGCCGTATTTGTGCGCCATTTCCACAGTTTTGGCTGTTGATACGTAACAGGCTTCGGCTGAGCGGATTAGCGGATGATATTCTATCGGAATATTATCGCCGAAAAGTGCTTTATATTTTGCTTTGTTTGCGGTAATTATTGTTTCGTCTTCGCTGTGAACGGCGATAAGCGATTGACTTTCGGCAAAAATTTTGCTAAGTATGTCGTTTTTATTAACGAGCATATTTCCTGTTGATGCGCCCAAAAATATTTTTATTCCGCAGGCTTGTCCGTATTCTAATTGTCGGATTTGGTCAAAATTATCGTTTGTAGCACCTAAATAAAACGAATAATTTATAACTGCCGATTGTGCTGCCAGCGTGTATTTTGCCTCCAGATTGTCGATGGTGGTAGTCTGCGGGATGCTGTTTGGCATATCCATAAACGTAGTAACTCCGCCCGCTGCTGCTGCTCGGCTTTCGCTTGCAATGTCGGCTTTGTGAGTAAGTCCGGGCTCTCTGAAATGCACGTGAACATCTATTGCGCCGGGGAACAAAAACATTCCGCGTGCGTCTATTTTTTCGCTGTATTGAGCCTCGTGGGGAAAGCTGTTTTCGCCTTCGAAAATATCTTCGATGCGGCTGTCGCAAATTACTACCGAAGCAATGTATTGACGTTGCTCGTTAATGATTGTGGCATTGCTTATAAGAGTGCGTCGGGTTGACATTGCGTTTTTTTTTGAAATTATTCTCAAAGCATTTGTCTGATTGCTTGTGCAATTTCGCTCATTTCGTCGTCGGAAAGTTTGAGTTTTGGGTTTGCAATATTCATTTGCGATTCGTTGTCGAAAGGCACGAGATGAATATGTGTGTGTGGCACTTCCAAGCCCACAGTCAACATTCCCACACGTTTGCAGTTTGTTGCTTTTTTGATTGCGAGGGCTATTTTTTTTGCAAAAACCACAAGTTCGGACAGTTCCGTGTCGGTCAAGTCAAAAACATAATCGTTTTCGCGTTTGGGAATTACAAGCGTGTGCCCTTTGCGCATTGGATTGATGTCCAGAAAGGCGAAGTACTTGTTGTCTTCGGCAATTTTGTAACTGGGAATTTCGCCGGCTGCTATTTTACTGAAAATTGTTGCCATTGTCGGATTTTATAACGAAATTTCGAGTACTTCAAATTCTAAAGTTCCGGCTGGAACGGTAATTACTGCTTTGTCGCCAATTTTTTTCCCCAACAAGCCTTTGGCAATGGGTGTAGTAACCGATAGTTTGCCCGATTGTAAATCAGCCTCGCTTTCCGACACAATTGTGTAGGTCATAATCTGACTTGTTTTGAGGTTTTTGATTTTTATCTTAGTAAGTATCTGTACTTCATTGGTTTTGATACGGCTTTCGTCAATCATTCGAGCAGAGGCAATGGTGTTTTTTAACTGCGAAATTTTCATTTCGAGCATTCCTTGTGCCTCTTTGGCGGCATCGTATTCCGCGTTTTCCGAAAGGTCGCCTTTATCGCGGGCTTCGGCTATTTGTTTTGATATTGCAGGACGCTGGATTCTTTCCAACTCGTTCAGTTCTTCGACAAGTTTTTTGTAGCCATCTGCCGTCATATAAATTACTGCCATAATAGTGTGTTTTGTGTTGTTTAATTGTTTGGTATTGTGTTATCAGACAAAAAAGAATTCCGACATTTGCCGGAACTCTGTTTGCTTATCGCATTTACAAAGGTATGATATTTTTTTTTATTCTGTGCTGAAAATGAATTAAATTTTTATAAAAAATTAAACCAAGTTATATTTAGGAGCGAAAACTTCGCTATAAACAATGGCTTTTCGGACTTCGTCGGCATCGTCAAATTCAAATTTAAATTCCGAACTCCACTCTTCTTTTTCCTCTTCGTCGCTTTGAAATTGAGATTTTTGCCGGTCTTTTTTTAGTTCTGTAAAAACAGATTTCATATCGTTTTTTAACCTTAGCACCGAAGTGTCTGTGGTATTTTCGTAACTAATAACGCTTTCGGGCAAGTATTGAGTAAGCGGCGCAGGTTGAACTTCGTCGGCAATATACGTTTCGTCAGGCTCAAAAGCCGAAGGAGAAGGAATTTGCTGTTTCGCGGTTGCTTGCTTGGCGTTTTTTTTGCCTTTTTTGAGCAGACCTCCAACTATACTTGCTGCAAGTATAATCAGGTAAATATAATCATCAAAACTGTCCATATTATTAGAATGTAAAATGGTTTTTTCAGAAAAAATATAAATAGATAATGAAATAAAGCGTGACTTCGCAGCCCCGCTTTATTCAGTTTTACCTAAACCTTAACTATGAAAAATTATCTGTTTATTCAGGCAAAGATATTGGTAATTTTGATATTATGATACTTTTTAAAGTTAAATTTTGTTAATGTTGTTGGAAAATATTCGTTTTTTTTATTGGTGATTGTTTTGAATGCTGCTTTTTGCAGATTATGTTATATTCAATATTCACAATCTATAATTAAATATTCAACTTCCGCAAGTCTTGAAAGGTGAGATGTAAAAAAATAAGGTTAATTAAAAAAATATTCGTTCCCAAATTTCCAGTATGGAATACATATCAATAGGAAACAGGATACAAAACAATAACTATTCCCCTAACGGACAAAAATATATCTGAATATTAATCTTTTAGAAAATATTATTATATAGAACTCAGATTAATATCTTAAACAATTATTGATAATATAAATATTTGTTGCAGTGTTTTTGAATAATTTATTTAATATATAAATAATCGCTTCGCATATTTGTATATTGCAGTGAATTTAATGATTCCAAGAATTTAATGATTCCAAATCCGCGTACGAGTGTAATTGCCGGTGCAAAACATCTTTTCTATTTTGCTGTATGTTTTTTATGAAAAATATTTTATCTTTGCATAATAAATATTAAAATTTATTTTTATTATGGAACAAAATACTCGAAACTCATTGTTAGTCAAGGCATTAATTTTTATCGGAGGCTTATTATCATTGAATTTTATTATATCAATGTTATTTCCGTTTATTGGTTTTCTTATGTCGATTGCAATTATAGTCGGCATTGTTGCGATTATGTATTCTTTGGGTAAAAAATTTAGAGATACAGTGTGCGACGGTGTAATTAGTTATGGAAAAGCATTTGGCTTTTTGTTCGAAACATATTTTTTGGGCGGAATAGTGGCGGCGTTTGTAATGTTTTTATATTTTCAGTTTATTAGTCCTGATTATTTGAGCCAAGCCTTATCCGCTATGATGCCTCAACTCGAGAGTATGTTTAAACTGTATAATGTAGATAGTTCGGAAATATACGATTTATATTTAAAAGTGTTCAAACCATTGCCGTATTCGTGTGTGCAATTAATAGCATATGCAATCGTATCAGTATTTTGGAGTGTAATTTTAGCAGCGTTTATAAGAAAAGACAAACCAATATTTAGTTAATAATATGGATATTTCAGTAGTAATTCCGCTATACAACGAGGAAGAATCGCTCGCAAAACTTTACGAGTGGCTCGTGCAGGTAATGAATAAAAACAAATTCAGTTACGAAATTATTTTTGTCAGCGATGGCAGTAACGATTCGTCGTGGAAAATTATTGAGCGTTTGCAGCAGAGTAATTCGGCAGTTCACGGCATCAAGTTTCGCAATAATTATGGCAAATCGCCCGCTTTGTATTGTGGTTTTCGGAAAGCGACCGGCGATGTTGTGATTACTATGGATGCAGATTTGCAGGATAGCCCTGACGAAATTCCGGAACTTTACCGAATGATTACCGAAGATGGTTACGACCTCGTATCGGGCTGGAAGAAAAAGCGTTACGATTCAAAATTGACTAAAAATTTGCCGTCGAAATTATATAATTCTACTGCGCGTTTTGTTACCGGACTTAAACTTCACGATATGAATTGTGGCTTAAAAGCGTATCGCAACGAGGTTGTTCATAATATCGAAGTTTATGGCGAAATGCACCGATATATCCCATATTTAGCAAAAAATGCCGGTTTCAAAAACATAGGCGAGAAGGTGGTTGAGCATCGTCCGCGCGAATTTGGAGAATCAAAATTTGGGATAAGCCGCTTTGTTTACGGTTATCTCGATTTGTTGAGTTTATGGTTTTTGTCGCGTTTCGGGAAAAAACCAATGCACTTTTTCGGGGCGTTGGGCAGTCTGATTTTTATTCTCGGTTTGGGTGCAGTTACTGTTGTTGGCGCAAATAAATTGTATGCAATTATACATAATGTCCCCGAAAGGCTTGTTACCGATTCGCCGTATTTTTTCCTGTCGATGTTGGCAATGGTATTGGGAACGCAACTTTTCCTGACCGGATTTTTGGGCGAACTTATTGCTCGAAATTCTAACGACCGCAATAATTATCTTATCGAAAAAGAAATCTAAGTAATGAGAATAAAATAATGTTACATTACGTATTTTGTAAATGATTGAAAGATTGCATTTTGCACTATTTTACTCCCGATAGCTATCGGGAACATTTTACATTTTACATTACTACTGATGCGTTAATGGGTTAAAAATGTTAAATGCAACTCAAATTAATTTTATTAAATTTTTAAATACTTGAATAACAATAGCATATAGAATATTTTAACTCGAAATTAAGCCATTTAAATAATTTTAAAATTCAAGTCTAAAAATAAAAACAATTGGTAATAACATTAATATCAAATAGTTATATGCTATTTTTGAAATTTAGTGCATCACTACTAATTTTACATTATGCATTTTACATTTTACGTTACTTAGTAGATATTTCCCAATAAAAAATCTTTTACTGCTATTGCTGCGTTTTCGCCATCTATTGCCGACGAAGTTATTCCGCCCGAATATCCTGCGCCTTCGCCTGCCGGGAATAATCCCTGAATATGAATATGTTGCATATTTACCGGATTACGTGGAATGCGTACGGGCGACGATGAACGAGTTTCGACACCCACAACTATTGCATCGTTGGTGAGATAGCCGTTCATTCGCTTGTCGAAACGGCGTAACGCTTGCTGCAAACGCCCTGAAATATGTTCGGGCAACCAAAAATGCATAGGCGACGAAATCACTCCCGGCATATACGAACATTGCGGCAAATCGAACGATAATTTTCTGCGTGCAAAATCGCCAAGTCGCTGAGCAGGTGCTTTTAAACCCATTCCACCATTATTTATAGAGGCAAGATTTTCGATGTGTTTTTGATAATAAAGTCCTGCAAGTGAGCCATATTTGTCAAACTCAAAGGGAATATCTATCGGCGAAATTTCGACCACAATACCTGAATTGGCAAACTCGGAATTACGAGCCGATGCCGACATTCCATTCACTACAATTTGTTCGAGACTGTTGCTTGCCGGTACAATTCGCCCACCCGGACACATACAAAACGAATAAACGCCTCGCCCTTCAACTTGCTCTACAAGACTGTAACTTGCTGCCGGAATAAATTCGCCCCGCTCGGCAATATGATATTGAATGCGGTCGATAAGCGTTTGCGGATGTTCGGCGCGTATGCCCATTGCAAAGCCCTTAGTTTCGAGAGTAACATTCTGTTGGTCAAGCATTTGATAAACATCCGATGCCGAATGTCCTGTGGCAAGAATTATTGCGTGCGAATTGTAAATATTTCCGGATTCAGTTTTACAACCCGATATTTTATTATTGTTGATAATCAATTCGTTAACTTTCTCTCCAAAAATCACTTGTCCGCCGTGTTCAACAATAGTTTTTGTCATATTACTCACCAACAACGGCAATTTATCAGAGCCAATATGCGGATGTGCCTCATATAGAATGTTATCGGCTGCTCCGTGAAGATGGAAACATTCAAAAATTCGCTGCATATCGCCCTTCTTTTTTGAGCGTGAATAAAGTTTGCCGTCCGAAAAAGTACCTGCGCCGCCTTCGCCAAAACAATAGTTTGACTCAGGGTTAAAACTCTCATTCAGATTGAGTTGCGAAATATCGTGTTTGCGATTTTCAACATTTTTCCCACGTTCGAGCACAATAGGGCGCACACCAAGTTCAAGCAATTTGAGAGCCGCAAATAAACCCGCAGGTCCGCTGCCGATAATGATTACCGGCTCGCTATTTTCCACATTTTTATACTCAAATGGTTGATAATGCAGATTGTCGGATTTCTCAATAACTTCGGCAAGCAAATTTATTCTGATTTTTCCTCGCCGAGCATCAATTGACTTGCGAAGAATCCGATAAACAGGCTGTTTGAATAATTTCAAGTTTGCTTGTTCAAAAATTTTTTGACACAAAATGTGTTCAGTTTCCGCTTCTTGAGGCGTAAGTACGAGTTGAATTGTCATATATTATTTCAGTTTTTTTACAAAATAAAGTAACTATTTAATATTAATTGATTAATAATCCTATTTTTCTCCCGATAAAATTTGTATTTTTGCAATACAAAGTTACTATAATTTTTTAAGATTACTATTGAATATGTCTAAATTCACAATATATCAGGTTTTACCGCGCCTGTTTGGAAATTATAACGAGAATACAAAGTATAATGGAAGTCTGTCCGAAAATGGCTGTGGTAAGTTTAACTCATTTACTAACAAAGCATTACGCGAAATAAAACGGCTTGGCATTACTCACATTTGGTACACCGGCATAATCGAACACGCCACAACCAGCGATTACAGCCAATACGGTATTCCTGCCGATTTTCCCGAAATTGTAAAGGGAAATGCCGGCTCGCCTTATGCAATTAAGGATTATTACGACGTGGCGCCCGATTTAGCGCAAGATGTTGCAAATCGAATGAAGGAATTTGAAGCGCTTGTTGAGCGTACTCACAAAAACGATTTGCAGGTAATTATTGATTTTGTGCCTAATCACGTGGCGCGTTGCTACCATTCGGATGCAAAACCGAAAGGAGTTGTGGATTTGGGCAAAACTGATAATCCACAATGGCATTTTTCGCCGCTTAATAACTTTTATTATATTGTAAATCAGCCATTTAATCCAAAATTTGAACTTCCAAATTATGTTGAATTTCCGGCTCGCGCTACCGGCAACGATTGCTTTAGCGTATCGCCAAGTTTAAGCGATTGGTACGAAACCGTAAAATTAAATTACGGAATTAATTATGTGGAAGGATGCGTGAGACAGTTTTCGCCAACTCCTGATACTTGGTTGAAAATGAGAGATATACTGCTTTTTTGGGCGGCAAAAGGCGTTGATGGATTTCGTTGTGATATGGCAGAAATGGTGCCTGTGGAATTTTGGTCGTGGGTAATTCCGCAAATCAAAAATGCTTATCAACAAATTATTTTTATTGCCGAAATTTACCAAGTTGCTGAATATCATAATTATATAGCAAACGGCAAGTTCGATTATCTTTACGACAAAGAGGGTTTATACACCACTTTGCGCAATGTTACAAGTCGCAATCACGCCGCCCGCGATATTACTTATAGTTGGCAGTCGCTTGGGAACATTGCCGACAGAATGTTGAATTTTCTCGAAAACCACGATGAGCAGCGCATTGCATCGGGCTTTTTTGCAGGCGATGGGGCGTATGCCGAGCCGGCTATGATTGTGGCTGCCACGTTGACAAAAGCGCCGGTAATGATATATTCCGGACAGGAAACAGGCGAAACGGCAATGGAAAGCGAAGGTTTTAGCGGTATGGATGGGCGAACGTCGATTTTTGACTATTGCAGAGTAAAATCTATTCAAGAGTGGGCAAATAATGGGAAATTTGATGGAAAAAAACTTTCGGCGGAACAAAAAAAATTGAGAGATTTCTACGCTAAATTATTGAATATCACCATTTCGAGCAAAGCAATTACCGATGGCTTAATGTACGACCTCGAATATGCAAATCTTGATAATCCGAAATTTAACAGCCACGAACAATACGCCTATTTTCGCAAACACGAAGATGAATTACTGCTGATTATCCTGAATTTTTACGACCGCGAACTTGCCACCGAAGTACGAATACCGGCAGAGGCGTTTATGTATCTGCAAATTGCAGAAAATCAAACATTTAATTGTTGTGATTTGCTTGACCAAACACCGACATTATCACAAACCATATTGTCGTCGAACACTGTTTTCAAAACCACAATTGCGCCTTGGAAGGGGAAAATCTTTAAATTGTCGATTCCGTGATTAACGAAGAGCGGTACACGGTACAAGGTGCACGGTACACGGAGCGGGACACGCAACCGCAATCCGGCTCTTAATCATAGTCAATCATATTAATTTTATTAAAATCATTACTTGAGTTCAGACAAAAAAAGCAGAACAAAGAGCAAAGAACAAAGATAAACGACAAAACTCCTAATTAGGAAACTACTCAAACATTCAAACCATTCAAACTACTCAAACATTCAAATTTTATGAAAAAAGCATCTATTTTAATTTTAATGAGCATTATTGCTATTTTATCATCGTGCGAAAATACAATTGAGCCGCTAAGCAATGAGGCTAACAAACTTGTAAACGAGTTTGTTTACGACGGAATGTCGCTTTATTACTTTTGGGAAAGCGAAATGACCGGCAAAAAACCCGGCACCCAAAACTCAATGCAATACTTCGATGGATTGCTCAACAGTACCGACAAACAGCACGGTTGGTCGTTCATTACCGACGATGCCAAAGCACTGCAAGCGCAGTTTGGCGGCAATCCTGTTGATTTTGGTTACGAACTTGCTTTTGGATATGTTGATTCGACAAAAACTTCGGTATTTGCCGTTGTGGAATTTGTATATCCCAATTCCCCCGCCGCAAATGCAGGGTTGCAACGCTGCGACGTTATTACAAAAATTGGCGGAACAACCCTTAATCTCAGCAATTATATGCTACTTTTGGGACGCGACGCAATTACAATTACCTATTACAAAAGCGACCCCAGCCAAAATTTTACTGCCTCGCTCGCCCCTGCTACCATCGAAACAAATCCGGTTTTATACACCAATATTTACGAATACAACGGGCATAAAATAGGCTATATTTTTTACACATCTTTTATTGCCAACTTCAATACTGCACTATATCAGAAATTTAGCGAGTTCAAACAAGCAGGAATTACAGATTTAGTTGTCGATTTGCGCTACAATCGTGGCGGCTCAATTTCGGCGGCTGTATATCTGGCATCGCTTATTGCGCCACGAAACGTTGTGGAAAACCAAAGCGTATATACAAGTTTGAATTTTAACGATTATCTTAACAATTACTACGGCAGCAAGCGCAGTTATCAGTTGGGCACTTACGAAACACGTTTCCAAAACCCGCTCACTGCCAATCTCAACCTCAATAAAGTGTATATTATAGCCACCGAAGGCTCATATTCTGCATCCGAACTTAC
>JAITXR010000078.1 GCA_031284665.1 Paludibacter sp. | reverse complement strand
CTCAAAATTATTGAAAAAAAAGCAACAGTTGTCGTTCCAACCGATTTTCCGTATTTCCTTAATTGGATACCCGGAGCCGATAATATATTGATTTTCACCGATTATTCGAAGCGCAAAACTATTGAGAGAAAATTTGCCGAAGCCGACCTCATTTTTATTCTCGACCTTAACACAAGCAATCGTATGGGCGAAGTTGCTCCGTTTGTGCTACATTCAAAGGCAAAAAAAATTCATATCGACCATCACGTTTATCCCGAAAAGTTTGCGGATGTGCTAATTTCGCACCCTGAAATATCTTCGACAAGCGAAATGATTTTCCGCCTTATTTGCCGAATGGGCGATTTTGCGCAAATTGATATTGAGTGCGCTCAATGCATTTATACGGGGATGATGACTGATACCGGTTGCTTTTCGTATAATTCAAACAGTCCGGAAATTTATTCCATAATTTATGAATTACTGAAAATTGGCGTTGATAAAGATGCTATTTATAACAATATTTATAACACTTGTTCGGTTGACAAAATGAGGCTAACCGGTTATGCCTTATATAATAAAATGAAAATTTATCCGGAATACAAAACCGCAATTATTACCCTCGATGCCGACGAAATCAAGCAATTTAATTACAGAGTAGGCGATACCGAAGGTTTGGTAAATATGCCGCTGCAAATTCAAGACGTTGTGTTTTCGGTGTTTTTCCGCAAAGAAAGCGACAAAATAAAAATTTCATTTCGCTCACAGGGCAATTTTCCGGCAAATAAAGTTGCAAGCGATATTTTTGGTGGCGGAGGACATTTTAACGCAGCAGGTGGCGAATGTTACGAGTCGCTCGAAAGCGCAGTAAAAAAACTTGAAGATGCGTTGCCTAATTATGCCGAAGAATTTATGGCGTAAAATTCTGCTTATATTATTTATTCCTTGCTCTTTGCTCTTTATTCTAAAATTACAACCCAATGAAATATCTAATAATTCTTGGAGACGGGATGGCAGACGAGCCTCTGCAATCGCTCGGCGGGAAAACCTGTCTGCAAGCCGCTAATAAACCGTTTATCGACAAAATCACCACTCTTGGTCGCAGCGGGATGTTGCAAACTGTCCCCGCAGGCTTTACTCCGGGTAGCGAAATTGCAAACCTTAGCGTGTTGGGTTACAATGTGGCTGATGTGTTTGAAGGGCGCGGCTCGCTCGAGGCGGCAAGTATGGGTGTAGAAATCGAGGAGAACGAAATGGCGATGCGTTGTAATTTGATTTGCATCGAAAACGGGAAAATAAAAAATCATTCGGCAGGGCATATCAGTAACGATGAGGCAAATGAACTAATTGATTTTTTGCAGCAGATGCTTGGAAATGACCAAATTAATTTTTTCTCCGGCGTATCGTACCGTCATTTATTCAAATTAAAAGGCGGCAACAAAAATCTTATTTGCACGCCTCCCCACGATGTTCCGGGAACTCCGTTTGCCGATGTGATGATAAAAGCAAATGATAATGCCGCTCAAACAACTGCCAATCTGCTCAATTCACTTACACTGCGCTCGCAGCAACTTCTCGAAAATCACCCCGTAAACTTAAAAAGAGCCGCGCAGGGTAAAGATAAGGCAAATTCCATCTGGCTTTGGTCGCCGGGCTATAAACCAAAAATGAATACTTTGCATCAAATTTACGGAATTGCCGACGGCTCGGTGATTTCAGCCGTTGATTTGATACGTGGGATAGGTGTTTATGCAGGTTTAAAACCAATTTACGTGCAAGGCGCAACAGGACTGTACGATACGAATTACGAGGGCAAAGCACAAGCCGCTATCGAGGCGTTGAAAACCGACGATTTTGTGTATTTGCACATCGAGGCAAGCGACGAAGCCGGACACGAAGGCGATGCCGCACTGAAAATCCGCACAATAGAGAATCTCGACCAAAGAATTGTAAAACCAATTTTTAACGAAATATCAACTTGGGAACAAGACGTAACTATCGCCATTTTGCCCGACCATCCTACCCCATGTGCCATTCGCACTCACAGTTCCGACCCTGTTCCGTTTGTGATTTATCGCCGTGGCGAAACACCCGACAAAGTACAATCGTTTGACGAATTTTCCTGCAAATCAGGATATTATAAAAATTTGAAGGGCGATGAATTTATGAAAGAATTGATTAGAAGTTAGAGAAGTTTGAAGAGTTTTACTTTTGAAAAACCTTAGTTAAAATCTCTTTTTCGGCATTAAAATTGAAAGCGGTTAGTTTTTTGCCGATTAACTTTTGGATGTCTTTTAGCAGTGCTTGTTCTTCGGGTGAGCAGAAAGATATTGATAATCCGGTGTTTCCGGCTCTGCCTGTTCGCCCTATGCGATGCACATAAGTTTCGGGGACTTCGGGCAAATCGTAGTTGACCACCAATTCCAACTGATTAATGTCGATGCCTCTGGCGGCAATATCGGTGGCAATCAATACGCTGATATTGTTCGATTTGAAATCTGAAAGGGCGCGCTGACGGGCGTTTTGCGATTTATTGCCGTGAATGGCTGCACTTTTAATATTGGCTTTAACCAAAATTTTGGCAATCTTGTCAGCACCGTGTTTTGTGCGCGAAAAAACCAAAACCGACTGCGGTTTCTGCTTTTGTAACAAATGTATCAACAATTTGCTTTTGTCGTTTTTTTCCACAAAATATACACTTTGCTCGATTGTATCCACAACCGACGATGTAGGCGAAACTTCCACTCTCACAGGATTATGGAGTATGGAACTCGAAAGTTTGGCGATGCTGTCGGGCATTGTGGCGGAGAAAAATAGTGTCTGTTTTTGCTGCGGCAATTTTGGCAAAATTCGTTTTATGTCGTGAATAAATCCCATATCTAACATTCTGTCAGCCTCGTCGAGCACAAAATATTTGATAGAGCCTAATTTGATAAACCCTTGCGTCATTAAATCCAGCAAACGTCCGGGCGTAGCCACCAAAATATCGACTCCTTTCCGCAGAGCATCGGTTTGTGCTTGCTGGCTTACTCCGCCAAAAATCACAGTATGCCGCACCGAAGTATATTTGGCGTAGTCGGTGATACATTCGCTTATCTGAATAGCAAGTTCGCGCGTTGGAGTAAGAATTAACGCGCTAATTGTGCGGTTATTTCGGTCGTTGTTCTGATATAAATGTTGAATAATTGGGATTGCAAAAGCGGCTGTTTTTCCTGTGCCGGTCTGCGCTAATCCGAGTATGTCGCGGTTATTTAATGTTGGCGGAATAGCCTCTTCTTGTATTGGAGTTGGAGTTTCGTAGCCTTTTTCGACAATAGCCTTTAATATAGGCTCAATAATACATAGTTCTTTAAATGTCATCAATTTTTTACTTAGTTTGAGGCGCAAAGGTAATCATTAAAAATTAGAAAGTTCAGAAAAGTTCAGAAAGTTTTAAAAGTTCGTGGATATAGGAGAATTACAACACACAATAAACGGTATGCTAAAACGCT
>JAITXR010000034.1 GCA_031284665.1 Paludibacter sp. | reverse complement strand
TATTGTAAAATAAAAAAACTACCTTTGCGTTTTATTGCATAATTTGTAGTATTCGCATTCACAAAATGTCAAAAAAGAAAATCATTAACGACCCTGTTTTCGGTTTTATCAATATACCCGATGGCTATTTATACGAGATAATACAACATCCTTGTTTTCAGCGATTAAGCCGTATAAAGCAAATGGGTTTGTCGTCGTTTGTATATCCGGGCGCACAGCATACCCGCCTGCATCATTCGCTCGGAGCAATGCATCTGATGAGTGAGGCTATAACGCAACTGCGCGAACAAGGACACGAAATTACAAACGCCGAAGCCGATGCCGCCAAAGCCGCAATCCTACTGCACGACATCGGGCACGGACCTTTTTCGCATACTTTGGAAAATTCGCTTACCGGAGTTGGGCACGAAGAAATTTCGTTGCTGATAATGAAACAGATTAACCGCGAACTGAATGGCGCACTCGATTTGGCAATAAGCATTTTTTGCAACACATACTCAAAACCCTTTCTACATCAATTAGTTTCGGGACAATTGGATATGGACAGAATAGATTACCTGAGTCGCGACAGTTTTTTTTCGGGCGTGAGCGAAGGAATAATAGGCAGCCAGCGGATAATCAAAATGCTGAATTTACATAATGGCTCGCTGGTGGTAGATGTGAAGGGTATTTACTCAATCGAAAAATTTTTGGTCGCCCGCCGATTAATGTATTGGCAAGTATATTTACACAAAACATCGGTGGCAGCCGAAATTATGCTGCTCAAAATTCTGAAAAGAGCCAAAGAACTTGCGGCGCAAAACGAAGAGCTGTTTGCTACTACGGCGTTGAAATACTTTCTTTATAACAATATTAATAGTGATGATTTTTTTGAGAACAGCGATGCCCTGCAAAAATTTATTTTACTCGACGATTCGGATATTCAAGCGGCAATCAAAGAATGGATGACCCACAAGGACAAAACACTGTCGCTGCTATGCAAAAAATTTACCGACAGGCAACTTTTTAAGGTAATTGTAAGCGAAACAGCACCCGACCCGCAGTTTGCCGAAAGTTTGAAAAAACAATATGCACAAAAATTTGGAATTTCGGAACACGAGGCAGAATACTTTTATCAATCGCACGTAGTAAGCACAGATACTTACAATCCGAAGGACGAAAGTATAAACATTTTGTATAAAGATGGAACGATAAAAGACATAGCAGAGGCATCCGATATGTTAAACATTAATGTATTGACCAAAAAGATTGAAAAATATTATTTCTGTTACTGTAGAAGTTAATACATTTTTTATAATTTTGCAGTCCAAAATAAAATAAGTAATTAGAATAAAATAATGTTACGTTACTTATTTTGTAAATAATTGAAAAATAGGATGTTGCACCATTTTACATTTTACATTTTACATTACTTATATGGAATTTACCGCCACACAAATAGCCGAATACCTACACGGAACAGTCGAAGGAGACGCAACCGTAAAAGTCCACGACTTTGCCAAAATCGAAGAAGGAGAAGCAGGAAAATTAAGTTTTTTGTCGAACCCGAAATATGAACAATACCTTTACACAAGTAAAGCAAGTATTGTGTTGGTAAACAATGACTTCACGCCACAGCAACCGCTCAACACAACCATTATCAGAGTTGAAAATGCTTACGAATCACTCGCGGCACTGCTCACTCTTGTGCAAAAATACGCTGTACGAAAAACAGGAATTTCGACAAATGCTCACATATCAACATCAGCCACAATTGGCGAAAACGCTTATATAGCACCATTTGTTTATATCGGCGAAAATACCGTAATCGGCAAAAATGCACAAATTCACGCCCATTGCACAATAGAAGACAATGTGAAAATTGGCGACAATTTTACATCCTACGCCAACGTTACAATAAACGACGACATCCAAATAGGCAATAACTGTATTCTGCACGCCGGAGTAGTAATAGGCGGCGATGGGTTTGGCTTTGCTCCGTCAGAAGATGGAAGTTACAACAAGATTCCTCAAACAGGCAACGTGATAATCGAAGATAATGTAGAAGTAGGCAGTAATTCGACAATCGACCGCGCAACATTGGGCAGTACTATTATTCGCAGCGGAGTGAAAATTGACAATCTGGTGCAAATAGCACATAATGTCGAAATAGGCGAAAATACTGTAATGGCAGCACAAACAGGAATTGCCGGCTCCACAAAAATAGGGAAACATTGCGTTTTTGCCGGACAGGTAGGAGTTGCCGGGCATATAAATATTGCCGATGGAACAATATTCGGAGCGCAAAGCGGCGTGCCAAATTCTGTTAAACTACCAAATCAAATACTGATGGGCTATCCTGCAATAGCAGTCGGAAATTTCCGCCGCTCAACAGTAGTTTACAAAAATCTGCCCGAATTGCAACGGACAGTTTACGAACTTGAGAAAAAAATAGAAACCGAAAAAAAATAATAAGATGCAAAAGCAACGAACACTTACAAAAGCGTTTACGCTTACAGGCAAAGGTCTGCATACAGGCTTAGACATTACACTGACGCTTAATCCTGCATCAGAAAATCACGGTTTGATAATTGAGCGCAGCGATTTGCCCGACAAACCAACAATAGCCGCTTTGGCAGAAAATGTTCAAAGTACCACACGCAGCACAATACTCAAAAAAGGTGATGTGCAAGTTGGAACTACCGAACATGCCTTGGCAGCACTATATTCTTTTGGAATTACAAATTGCCTGATACAAACCAATGCCCCCGAATTTCCAATATTAGACGGAAGTGCAAAATACTACGTTGAAAAAATTCTTGAAGTCGGTATCACCGAGCAAGACGAAGAAGCCGATGTTTTTGTTGTCCGCAAACGGATAGAATATAATTTGCCGAACAGCCGCTCGCGCATTGTAATTCTGCCAGACAGCCATTTCAGTATCGACGTACATATTGGCTATGAATCTACGGTGCTGAACAATCAGTTTGCCGGTATCGAATCGCTCGACGAATTTGCCGACCAGATAGCCGATGCCCGCACCTTTGTTTTTGTGCGCGAAATTGAGCCGCTACTCGCGCAAGGGTTGATTAAAGGAGGTGATTTGCAAAATGCCAACGTAATCTACGACGAGGAAATGACACAAGAACGCCTCGACTCAATAGCCAACCAACTTGAACAGCCTCACCGCAACGCCGCCGAACTCGGATATATTTGCGGATTAAAACACAACAACGAGCCTGCTCGCCATAAATTACTTGATGTAATTGGCGATATTGCCCTGATAGGCAAACCTTTACAAGGTAAAGTTATAGCCTATTACCCGGGACATCAAATAAATACCGAAACGGCAAAAGTTATCCGCCACGAAATAAAACGACTCGAATCGCAAGCACCGGTTTACGACCCCACACAGCAACCATTACTCGACATAAACGACATTCGCAAAATGTTACCACATCGTTATCCATTTTTACTTGTCGATAAAGTTATTGAAATACACTCTCGCTGGATTGCTGCCGTCAAAAATGTAAGCGGCAATGAATTATTTTTTACCGGACATTTTCCCGACGAGCCTGTAATGCCCGGAGTATTAATAGTTGAATCTCTCGCTCAATCGGGAGGATTGTTGGTACTCAGTCAGTTAGACGAGCCAAACTTGTATTCAA
>JAITXR010000365.1 GCA_031284665.1 Paludibacter sp. | reverse complement strand
CTGTAATAAGTTTTTAGTTCCAATACGGAACACTGTTTTTCTGCTATTACCGTATCGCTTATTACCTCAACAGTTTGATAATAATTAACATTAGATTCATAATAACCACCATTAATTCCATAATACCATTTAGCCCCAATAGGTGCAAAAGTGTTTTGCCCAAAAGCAAATAACGAGATGGAAATAAATATGAATAATAATAATTTTTTCATAATTTTAATGTCTTTAAGATTTATTAATTATGCAAAAATATAATTATTTTTATGATAACAACGATTAATTTGCTTTCCTATATGTGATTTAACATAGATTAACTGTTTTATTGTAATCTTATAAGCCATAATTCTTCTTATTTTTCTGCAAACCTGTGGTTTTTGTTTTAAATTAATATCTAAATTGTTAATAACGATAGATATTCTATTTCGCTTAACGAGTAAAAAAACCTTTTCCCGCAAATGCTAAATAATGTTATTAATTTAAGTGCCATTATGTGTAAAAACGTAACAGGTTTTAGAAATCTGTTACGTTTAATTTAATGTTTTTTTGTCAGAATCCGGATTTGCAGGATTTTGGAATTTCTCGGATGGCGGAATGTGGAAATATTGTGCGATTTAGAATAGAGACGTGGCATGCCGCGTCTCTACAAGCCCGCAATTTCGTCGTGTCTTCTTGTCTTATTGCCTTTCTGTTCATATAAAGAGCGCTTGCGCTTAATAAATAAACAAGAAAACAGAAAGACAGAAAGGCATTTTTTTATTTACGTCATTCCTTTTTATTTAAATTTTTTTTATCCTCTACTCGCTAATCGGCTTGCCGCTTGGTTTACCAAGAATGACGGACTATGGTTGCTGTTGCCCGTAACTTCTGTAACTTCTCTAATTTCCCCTAACTTCAACTTTATAACTTTATGAACTTTTAACTTCCGTAACTTCTCTAAATTCTATTTATTAATTACTTTCCAAGTGCAAAATTACATAATTTTTTTATATTAGCAATAATTTTTTTAAAAAGTGTAATTATAACTCAAAGTAAATCCTTTGCTTGCCGGTACATCGCGGCAAACTCCTCCCGAACAATCGCGCCCTGCTCGTGTACGCCCAAAACCTGCTTGGATAAAATGCGAGCCAACGGTATAAGTTACTAATGCTTTGTAATAGTGCAAGTTAGTTGCTCCGGCATTGTACATATCCGAAACCGTAAACATAAAACTTGGCAACAAAGTCCATTCAAGTGTGCCATATATCCAATCGCCCTCGTCGTCTTTTGTTTGCAGATATTGCAACTCTCCGCGCAGAGCATTTTTTTTGTTCAACTGATATTTTCCTTCGGCAATAAAAATATTCGATTTCACCACTCCTATTTCTTTGCGCACCACTGCCAAATCAATATATTGATACATATACATCAAATTGAGTTTAAAATCAGTGGTAATTTTCTTGTCAATACTTAGATTAACATCCTGATAATAAAGCGTTTCTCCCATTTTGAAAAACGAAGATTTATAACCCTCACTTCCTTTAAGTGAATTATCAATCGTTTGAAATCCATTGAGATACTGTTTATTAATATCACGAATATGCGATGCGTGGATTTTCACGGTAGTGCCATATTTGCCGCCCAGAGCGGTTTTGCGCTTAAAAAGATACGAAAAACCTCCCTGAAAAGCCCATTCGCCGTCGGGTTGCGTGGCGTAGGGATAAAGTGCCGCCAAAGTGTAAGTTTGCTGAGTGGTAAATGCGGGCAAATTGTTTATAAATGAGGAATTTAGCACCTGCGAGCGGCGACTGCGAAAACTCATATTGTCGCTGCGTTTGGCTTGCAAAAGTGCCGAAATTCCACTGCGGGCAAACGATGCCGAAACAAGTAAAGCACTTCCATTTTTATAAATGTAGCCATTATCTTTCGAGGGGTCGTTGATTTTTCCTGCATATTCAGCCAAAAACGAGTAATCGCCTTTCTGCAAGCGCATTCTGAAATCGTAAGCCGCCACATTTTTTGGCAAAACCAAACTGTGTGAGGCATCGGTAACTATTGTTTCGTCCGGCTCATTTTTGCTAACAAACGAAGTCCCGAAAGTTAAAAACGTAGCGCTTTCGTCCAATCGTTTAAACCAGCGTTCCACTGCAAATTCGGCATCTGCACCCGCCACATAGCCATCGTTATGCGTCCAATAGCGGCGTTGCTGACCTGCTAATAGTTTGATATTTACGCCTTTGAACACTTCTGCCGCCAATCGTCCGCCTCGCAGCGAATTGTCGATTCCCAAAGTGCGGTCTTCGTAAGTGCGCAGAATAAGTCCGCTGCCAAACTGTTCGTAGAAATCGCCTGCTGTAAGGCGAAATTTCCCAAGTTTGCCGGTTGCGTAAAAATTTGGCACACCCCAGCCCGCAAAGTCGGATTCAAAGCCCGGAAGCGGATATTTCAAAAACTCGAAACGTGCACCGGCATCCACGTATTTACTTGCCAAATTAAGCGTTACGTATGTGTTTGTGAGTGCAAACTGCTCATATTTTTTTGCGCCGATAAGCGAATCTTCCTGCGGAAAAAGCACATCGCTTTGCACACTACCCGACAATATTCCCAATTTGCCCAACGAAATTTGAGCCGAAAGTAGCGAGATTGCAAAAAATGCAAAAAATAGGTTTAATAATTTCTTGTAATTCATTGATTTGAAAAAGTTTATATCATTTTTGTCTAAATCAGGATTAAAGAATTTGTGTGATTAATAATTTCCTGTTAATCATTAAATATCAAATTCAACGACAAAAGTAATGAATTAGTTTTTGTATTGAAATAACATTGTGGAAAAATATTAATTTTGTTTGTATAAAGTTCGTTTTTTTGTCTGAACTATGATTTTAATATGATTTTGGGGATTACTATGATTAAGA
>JAITXR010000344.1 GCA_031284665.1 Paludibacter sp. | reverse complement strand
ACGCATACAAACGAGCCGTTTTGCGCCGTACTCAAAGCGTTAGAAAACAATTACATAAGCCAATCGCGCTACAATAGTTATCTCAGTATGCTCAACGAATTAAATGAGGGGAAGTACAGGAGTTAATTGAGAAATTGAGAAATGTAGGAATTTAGTAATTAATTCCTACATTTCTTAATTGTGAATTAGCACATTGTTTATTAGCACATTTGGATGGCTGTTTTAATAAAATCGATAAACAGCGGGTGCGGATGCAGTACCGTGCTGCGATATTCGGGGTGAAACTGTGTGCCGATATACCAGCGATTACTTGTCAATTCGATAATTTCCACCAATTCGTCATCGCAATTTATGCCACTGCACACTATTCCTGCTTTTTCAAATTCGCGCTTATATTTATTATTAAATTCGTAGCGATGGCGATGACGTTCGGCAATATCGGCAGTATTGTAAATTTTAGCCACTTTTGTACCTTCTTTTAAATGGCATTTGTACGACCCAAGCCGCATACTTGCGCCTTTTTCGAGAATTGTTTTTTGTTCTTCCATCATATCCACCACATTGTGTTGAGTATTTGGGTCAATTTCGGTAGTATTTGCATCGGCGTATCCAAGCACATTTCGTGCAAATTCAATGCTCATTGCCTGCATTCCCATACAAATTCCAAAACAGGGAATATTGTTTATTCTGGCGTAATGCAGAGTTTCGATTTTACCTTCAATTCCGCGATGTCCAAAGCCGGGAGCAACCACAATTCCGTCTAAATTATCGAGTTTCTCCTTTACATTTTCCTTAATAATTTCGTCCGAAAGAATGAGTTCAAGTTTTAATTTGCGGTTGTTGTACGCACTTGCGTGAATGAGCGACTCTATAATCGACTTGTAGGCATCGGGTATTTGCACATATTTGCCAACCAAACCGATGCGAACTTCTTTGTCGGCACTTTCGAGTTTGTCGAGGAAAGTGTTCCAACTTTCCATATCGGCAACAGGCACTTTTGCGATGTCGAAACCAAGTTTGGTAAGTGCTACTTCGTCTAATTTTTCGTTCTGCATATTTAGTGGAACGCGATAAATAGTAGGCGCATCAATACTTTGCATCACTGCATTTGGCTCTACGTTGCAAAACAAACCGACTTTTCGGCGCATTTCCATCGGGATATTGTGTTCGGTGCGCAAAACCAACACATCGGGCTGAACGCCAAGTTCTTGCAATGCTTTTACCGAATGTTGCGTAGGTTTGGTTTTGAGTTCTTTGGCAGCGGCAAGATATGGAACATAAGTGAGATGAATATTCAGACAATTTCGCCCAAGTTCCCAGCGCATTTGACGAACGGTTTCGATAAATGGCAAACTCTCGATATCGCCCACTGTGCCGCCGATTTCGGTAATTACAAAATCATATTCGCCTTTTGTGCCGAATTGCTTAATATTACGTTTAATTTCGTCGGTAATATGAGGAATTACCTGAACAGTTTTGCCCAGATAATCGCCACGCCGTTCTTTCTCAATCACACTTTTGTAGATTCGCCCTGTGGTCAGGTTGTTATTCCTATGAGTTTCGATGTTGAGAAAACGCTCGTAATGCCCAAGGTCGAGGTCGGATTCGTAGCCGTCGCTTGTAACGTAGCATTCGCCGTGTTCGTAGGGATTTAGCGTACCCGGGTCAACATTAATGTAGGGGTCTAATTTTTGGTTGGTAACTTTGAAACCGCGCGCTTGCAGCAGTTTGCCAAGTGAGGCGGCAATTATTCCTTTGCCCAGCGAAGACGCTACGCCACCTGTAACGAAAATGTATTTTGTTTCTTTCATCATAAAACCCGAGTTTCGATTAATATTTATGTGTGCAAATTTATGAAAAATTTCGGTAAAATAAGATTTGACAACAAAAATAAATCAAAAAAAAATAATTTAGTGATGAACGATAAAGGATTAGTGATTAACTTGTGCAGTGCATCGCGTTTTATAGCAAAGACGCGGCACACCACGTCTTTGCTTAATTGTTTATTGGCACACTAATTTCTTCATTCCTAATTTCTAAAATTCAAATTCGGCAACTTTTATTTTTCCGTCTGCTGTTTTTTTACTTTCTTTTGACATTTGCAGGCAAACTACTTGACGTTCTTCGCTTTTGTCGGCATATTTGCTGTAAATTTCCGCCATAACGGTCGAAGGTCCTTCTGTTTTCACCTGCGAATCGCCAAAGTAATTTACAAATACCTCGTATTTACCTTTTATGGCTTTTTTCAATAAAAATTGTTCCGGTCCATAGCCCTGTGTAATATCCTGACTGATACGCCCGCCAATCGCCGTTGTCCGATGGCTATAAAAACAAACTTCACCATTCGGGTCTTTTACATGCAAATCAATATCCGTATTGTTCATATTCCAATTGATAACCACCCGAATATCAACAGGTAATGCTTTTATAAGTTTGTTATCAATCGCGGAAATATTTAGTTTACTGTCTTTCGCTATCAGATTATTTAATTCCGTAACAACTACTTCTTCAATTCCACCACTTCGGGTATTGATATTCTGTGCGTATGATTGTGTGATAACTGAATACAAACTGTCTAATGCTGCTTGATGTAGCCCGTTATCCGCCAATGCCAGCGCATAATCGCGGTAACTTTGCGGCTCCATTGGTCGCCATTGAATTACTTTTTTGCAAATGTAGGCTTCGAGTGCATATTCTTTATATTCCTTTAAACGATAGCCCAATAAACGGTAAAGCGAAGCGTTTTCCAAATCAATATCGGCAATGGAAGTCAAAATTCGGATGGCTTTTTCTCGGTCGTTGAGTTTAAAAAACCAATCCGCCATATCAAAATAAAATGCAGGTGTGTTGATATAATCCGGACGAAGTTTCAGGTATATTTTGTAATCGTCATCCGCTTTTCCTGTCAACTGTTTTATATATTCATTGTCCTGTTTAATTGGGGCAAGTTTGATATGCGGTTGTGAAGTATGAGAAGCAATTTCTTCTGTTGATTTTAAGTCGATACTTGTACTACTGCCGGGGAAACGTGGCATTTGTTCTACTGCTACTGTTATATCTTCTATAAGCATTCCAGCATCATTACTCTGGACATCAGCAGTCGAAATAGACATATTACTTTCAAACCTATCGGATTGTGCACGTACTTCATCAGAAGACCTCACAACAATGTTTTCTATAATCGCATCGTCTTTATCCGGTTGCGGATATTTAGGTTTTGTTGCTTTAAAATCCGTATTCCACCATTCCTGCAAATTTTTGGAGGCAGATAAAGCAGCATTTAAAAAGTCTTTATGGCGACGAATTGCTTCTTCGTTTTGTCCTTTTTTTACGCGGAAATATTCGGCTTGCAATTCGGCAGGAGGAACAATATTATATGTAATATAATCCTGCAGCGTTTCGAGTACAATAAGCGATGTATTGCGGGTAACGATACCGAATTGTTGTCCAAGTGCGGTCAATTCGTCCTTGTTTTTTTCATAGCGCATATCCAATTCGTTGATTTTTTTCTGCGCCCAAATACGATGTACATTTCCCTGCTTCTGCGCCTCTTTGCTGTTAAGTTTTACAGTTATTCGTTCTTCGATTTTGTTGCCATAACCAAAACGCAATGTCAGATTTGCCTGATTACCGTTTAATATTCCGGCAATGGAAAAGTTGCCATTTACCGGCGTTGAAACAGAAGGATGCACTTCGCTGACAGCATTATTTGTTTCTACACCCAAAAAATGTAGTGTTTCGTACAGTAATTCATTTTTGAGATTAGCCGAAGATAAAGCATTCAAATTGATAAACTTACCGTTTGTCTGTGCAGCAATCCATTTCATCGAACTGTAATCGACTTTGGCAGAAGACACGATGCAATGAATGGGATGATTTTTAATTTCCGTACTCAAAGCAACAAAGTCAGCATCGCTCAGCGAAGAAAGTCCATCGGAAAAGAATAAAAATTCGTTGGATAAAATATTTTTTAACCGTATGGCACTAAAATTTGTTCCTCCATCGTAAGTAACTGATTCTAACGCTTTTCGCAAATCTGCCCAATTCCCGTTTTTGATGTTATATGTGCCGTTTTTAGTCAGCCTGTTATTCAATAAATACAGCGAAATGGAAAGGTCTTTTTTTTCTTTGATAATCAAATCCAACACATCCAATTCCTTATTAATATCGCGTTGCAATCCGCTTAGCGAAGCGTCCCAAATAATTCCTAACTGATTGCCCCATTGTTTTTTACGCTTGTCAGCCTTGGGCATACAAGAGGCTACGAAATAGTAACTCCCCGAAGCCGATTGCATCAATATTTGCGGAATTTCGGTCGGAGCAGGCAATGAAAACACCAATGCACGTTCGCTTTGATAGTTTTTGCGTGTAAAATTGGCGACAAAATTTTCGCCCTGCTCGTCAAAAATTATTTCTTCGGATAATTCCTTATTTATTTGCGGTTTGGCTTTGCTTTTCCAAACTGTTGCTTTCAAGGCGAAATTTTCGATAACCGCCTGATAAGCCATAGGCAAACGATAATAAAACGAGTTGTTTATTACCTGTAATTCTTCTTCGTAACCGATAGAAATAGTTCGTGTTCCATTGGACGGAATGGGATAAATTCTGGTACGGAAATTATTTCCTTCTACTCTTTCGAGCAGTCCGGGGTCAATGCGCCGCTGCTCAATTTCTTCAAAAACCTGTGTGGCTTTGGCTTTTTCGACCGGTACGGCTTCGCGCATTTTTCCGTTAATGTCCAATGCGTAGTGGCTAATCGTTACGCCGTCGGGTAAAGGAAAAAGTAATTCGCCTTCCAATATTTTGCCTGTTCGGTTTTTGAACACCATAACGTACTTGGTAGAAGCGATGTTTCCTGTAACTTCTACTTGAATCTCAAGCGATTGCAGATAAACTTCCGTACTGTCTTTGCCTTTTACCTTTAATACCGGCAATTTGGCATCCGGCAGTTGGATATTTTTATCCGTTATTTCCTGATTTACTTCTTGATTTTCGATTTGTTTTGCTTTCGATGTGCAATTTGACAACATAATAATTAGAACACAAGCAATGAATTTCAAATTTGTTTTCATATTTTTATCGTTTTAAGGAAATTTGTTAATGCATAAAATATAAATAACGGTATATAAGGTTTATATATTTTATAAGTTCTTAAATTATAATCACATTTGTGTCTTTCGTGACTTCCTGTCTTTGTGGCTTCGTGTTCAAAAAATGTGTTTTTCTTTTTGTCTGAATCAGGATTTACAGGATAATAAAATACGGGCGGCTGTGTATCTCGTCATTGCGGTGGAAAGTTTACCCCGACGTGTTGGGGAAGCAATCCGGAATAGAATTATTTGTTATTCAGTTGATTACTGTATATTACTTTTCGCGATTTTAATAATTGTTACTTTCATTATCATTATCAAAACACTTATTTAAAAGTTCATATCGTTTTTTCCAAAAAGACTGTTTTAATTTTTTATGATTTTGCATAATATCAATTGTAAAAAGATAATATTGAAAATAAGTAACATTAAAAAACTCTTTTGCACTTATCAGGGTAGTATCTGAATCCTCAGTAGTATCAATATCATCATTATAATGTAATTTGTTTTTTTGTGCAAATGCCTCAATATTATCCACATAGGCATATCTGATTTTACGTAACAAATACATTTTACCGCCAATTTTATAGATTGGAGTATCTCCCAAATAAAGAATGTCAATGAAATTTGCCCAATCTACAATACAACCGTCTATCAGAACATTATTTGTTTTGAGATAAAAAGGAGTCCATTCATTAAGAAATAATATCAATTTTGTATTGTCAACATTATCATTTTTAATAAAATTAAGCACATCTCTTTCTGTTGCAATGTAATGCCCAAATAGCGGAAACATAAAATAATTATCGGGCGCAAACGGCGTATGTATAGGAGTATTTGATTTTACAATTTCTTGAATAATATAATTTTCCGCAACTTTGTAGTTTTGACTAAATATAATTGGCACAAAAAAAGTCAAAGTTATAATAACTAATATTTTTTTCATAAATAATTTATTTTATGGAATTTATCATAAGTTCTTAAACTATAATCATTGTGCATTAATTACTTCATTCCTCAATTTCTACATTACTAAATTCTCTGGATTGCTTCGTGAAATACCCTCGCAATGACGGCTAAGGTTGCTATATCCCGCTCTTAATTGGCAAATTGCCACAACTTGTCCCGACGTGTCGGGATTGTTTATTAGCACATTAATCATTAATCATTGTTTTCCGTTTCTTAATCATAGTAATCTTAAAAATCATATTAAAATCAAAGTTCAGACAATACAGCAATGACGGCTAAGGTTGCTATATCCCGCTCTTCATTGGCACATTGTTTATTAGCACATTAATTTCATTAGTTTCCATTAAACCAAATATACAGTCCTATCATTATTGCAATTAAAATGCCCCAAACAATTTTTACTGAACGATTTATTTTCAGTGGCGTGTATCGCAGTTCGGATTTTTGATTTTCGCTGTCGAGCAACGAGAATACTAATATAAATACCGCCAAAACTACAAAAATGCCAAACGATATATATAAATAATGTAAGTCAGAAAACAAATTGCCCGTATAATATAAAATTCCGGTCGCAATACTAAAAACAGTTCCGGCTGTAAGTGTCAGATTTATGGCGCGGTGCGAAGTGAATTTCACAAATACCGCAAAGAGGAATGCCACTGCCATCGGCGGAGCCAAAAATCCTAATACCGACTGAAAAATATTAAAGAAACTCAAACCTTCTATCTGAGTGATGGCAATTGCCAAAAATACCGAAACTATCGACCCTACAAGTACCACAATGCGACCTGTTTTCTTTATCTTTTTCGCATCTGCAATGTTAGGACTGTCAGTAGATTTTGTTTTGTATAAAATATCCATTGTAAAAACTGCGCTCAACGAATTAAGTGCCGAGCCGATAGTGGAAATCAAAGCGGCAATCATTATCACAACCACAAGCCCGATAAGCCCTTGCGGGAAAACGGTTTGGACTAATTGCAAATACGAATCGGTAGAATTTGTGAGGTTGGGAAGTAGAATAAAACAGAGTATGCCGGGTATAATAAAAAGCGGTATGTCGATAATTTTCAGCCAAGCACAAAAATTCGCTCCTAACTGACCTTGTCGCAGGTTTTTAGCACCCAGCACTCCTTGCACCATCGACTGGTCGGTGCACCAAAACCAAACACCCATAATAGGATAACCAAGCAGGATGGCAAGCCATGGAAAATCTTTGTCGCTCATCGATTGGAAAAGATTCCAGTAATTGGCAGGCGTACTGTCAATCACAGTTCCCACGCCTCCGACTTTGATAACCGCCATTACTGCCAGCAATACCGATACACCTATCAGCAAAAGCATCTGAAAGACATTAGTATAAGCAATGGCTTTTAATCCGCCTGCCATTGTGAATGCTGCCGAAAAAATCACAAGAATAACAATACAAGCCCACAAGGGGAAGTCGAGAATTTGAGCCATAAACACGCCGCCCGAAAAAAGCGTTAATCCCAACCACGAAATTAATATTGTAATAATAGAATACCACGCAAGATATTTTCGGGTACGTTCGCCAAAGCGTTTGCCCATATATTCGGGCAATGTAGTAACATTTGCACCCAAATAACGCGGCGCAAAAACAAATGCAAGCAAAAAGATAAACGGAAAAGCATACCACGAAAAATTACCAGCCACAATACCACTCTCGTATCCGCTACTCGAATTGGCAATGAGCATCGACGGACCTACATTTGTGCCCCACATTGTAAGCCCAATGGCAAACCATCCAAGCGATTTATTGGCAAGAAACAAATTATCGGATTTATTGCCTTTTCCGTAACTTGCCCACAAAGCCACAGCAATAAGTATTATAAAGTATGCAACAATAACTGTAATGTCTAAAGACGAAAGGGAGAGGATGTTTTTCATGTTTTGTTTGTTTGAATAAAAAGTAAAAAAAAGTGATTAACGATTAGTGATTACTGTCCCGATAGCTATCGGGACTTCCAAATTCGGATGTTAATCACTAATCACTAATCACTCAAAATTATCGTTTCACCCGTGCATTCCCGCCCCAGATACTCCAAATCATATCTTCGTCGGCAGGTTGTGCGTAGTCGGTGAGGAAGGTAGTAGCCAAAGCACCCGAAGCCCAACCGAATTGCGCCCAAGTTTCAGCCTCCCAACCTTTGAGAATAGCATATAGCAGTCCGCCCACAAAGCCGTCGCCGCCACCAATACGGTCGAGTACGGTAATTTTGCGTGGCTGAATCACTTGCCAATCGTTGCCATTCAGCAGGATTGCGCCCCAGAGATGCTCGTTCACACTCACCACTTCGCGCAGCGTAGTTGCAAAAACCGATGCATTCGGGAAAGTCTGTTTCACACGTTGAATCATAGCCTTGAAACCGTCGATTTTAGCCTCAATACCTTTACCACCTGCGTCGGGACCTTCGATGCCCAGACAAAGTTGGAAATCCTCCTCGTTACCAATCAAAATATCGGAAACAGAGGCAATTTCGGTAAAAATATCGTGCAATTCTTTCTCGCGTCCTTTCCAAAACGAGGCGCGATAATTCAGGTCGAACGAAATGCGAGTACCTGTTTTCTTTGCATAACGGGCAAGTTGCAGGCAAAACTCACTTGTTTCGGGCGACAGCGCACCGATTAACCCTGAAAGATGCAGAATTTGAACGCCTTCGCGCACAAAAAGCCGTTCCAAATCAAAATCCTTAACGTTCAAAGTACGCCCCACCTCACCGGCGCGGTCGTTTTGCACGCGAGGACCACGAGTTCCGTAGCCGCTATCGGCAATATTAAACTGATGGCGATAACCCCAAGGATTATCCTGAGTAACTTCCACACCTTCGTACTCCATATTGCGAGCGCGAAGGTCGGATTTAATAAGTTGAGCGATAGGCGAATCCTTTACAAAAGTTGTCAAAACTTTGACAGGCAAGCCCAAAAACGAAGAAATACTTGCAACATTAGTTTCGGCACTTGTAGCCTGCATTTCGAAAGTTTTGCTGCTGTGAACAGGCTGCCCATTCACCGGAGTAATACGAACTCCCATACTTGTAGCCACTAAAAGTGAATACTTAGCGTCTTTTTTTAATTCCATAGATTTTTTTAATTGATTT
>JAITXR010000117.1 GCA_031284665.1 Paludibacter sp. | reverse complement strand
CAATTCCTTATTAATATGGCGGAAAAGTTGTCTGACAATGAATTTACAGAAGATATACATAGAGTTTTGAAACCAAATATTGAATATGACAATATGATTGCGTGGGAGTTGATAAAAAGAGAGTTTGTTGAGAAAATATGATAGCAAACTCGCTCGTTCTGCCTGCAAGCGGGCCGATGTGTGTATTTTACACTTTCGTATTCCTCCCGCTCGCAAGTAATCGCCAAAACATCATTTATCGAAAGTTCCTAAATATTTTTTTTAATCGTAAAATTCTTTCGACAAAAAAGCATTTCCCTAATTCTTAATTTAAAATGCTCCATAATTTATCATTTCTGCCTAATTTACTACTTCCTTATTGCTTTTACAGGCTAAAATTGTGCTGATATTTACAAAATAAAATGCCTAAAAAACCGTCTCAAAAAATAAAAATTAAAAAAAAACTTACATTTCTTTTAAATAGTATTGCAGATTTAAAATCTGTTTATATTTTTGTTCTTTGAAACGACAAAACGAAAAAAAATTTATGTTGAGTAAAAAACAATTGACCGAAGAATTGAAAAAATATTTTGGTTTCGGCACTTTTAAGGGTAATCAACTTCCCGTAATTCAAAATATAATGAACGGTAAGGACACTTTTGTGCTTATGCCTACCGGCGGTGGCAAATCTTTGTGTTATCAACTTCCGGCAGTGCTAATGGAAGGTACAGCCATAATTATTTCACCACTTATTGCCCTAATGAAGAATCAGGTTGATGCTATGCGCAATTTCAGCGAAGAAGACGGAGTAGCGCATTTCATTAATTCCTCGCTCGACAAGCAATCTATCGACTGTGTGAAAAGCGACTTGCTTGCCGGAAAGACAAAACTTTTGTACGTTGCACCCGAATCGCTCGGCAAAGAGGAAAATGTCGAATTTTTCCGGCAACTGAAAATTTCGTTCTATGCAATCGACGAGGCGCATTGCGTTTCGGAGTGGGGACACGATTTCCGCCCCGAATATCGGCGTATTCGCGAGGTTATCTCCAAGATAGGTAACGCCCCCGTTATTGCGCTTACCGCTACGGCAACTCCAAAAGTTCAGCACGATATTCAGAAAATTCTGGGTATTGCTGATGCCACTGTATTCAAATCGTCGTTCAACAGACCAAATCTGTACTACGAAATACGCCCAAAAACGGCAGATGTAGATAAAGATATTGTGAAATATGTTAAGTCACAAGCAAAAAAATCAGGAATAATTTATTGCCTGAGCCGAAGAAGTGTTGAAGAATTATCGGAAACATTGCGACTAAACGGGATTTTGAGTTTGCCATATCACGCCGGTCTCGATTCCGAAGTCCGCAGCCATACTCAAGACCAATTTTTGAGAGAAGAAATTCAGGTAATAGTTGCCACAATTGCCTTTGGAATGGGAATTGATAAACCGGATGTGCGTTTTGTAATTCATTACGATATGCCAAAATCGCTCGAAGGTTATTATCAGGAAACAGGGCGCAGCGGGCGCGATGGCGGAGAGGGAAAATGTATTGTCTTTTATTCGTGCAAGGATTTAGAAAAACTGCAAAAATTCACACAAGGTAAACCGCTTGCCGAACAGGAAATTAGCCGTCAACTGTTGTTTGAAACTCAAACTTACGCCGAATCGTCGGTATGTCGCCGAAAACTGCTACTCCACTATTTTGGCGAAGAATACAAAGAAGATAATTGTAATAGTTGCGACAACTGCACAAAACCTCGTAAGTTTATCGAAGGGCAAGAACTGCTGTCGCTTGTGTTAGAAACCGTGCGAGACAGTCACGAAAAATTCAAAGCCGAACATATTGTGGATATTCTGCGCGGCGAAGAAAGTTCTGAAATTATTTCGTACAAACACGATGAACTCGACAGTTTCGGCTCGGCAAACGATGAGGATACTAAAACTCTTCATTCCGTTATACATCAAGCAATGATGGCTGGTTATCTGTCAAAAGAAATTGAAAATTACGGATTACTCAAACTTACGGTAGCGGGAAAAGAATATATCAAACATCCAACG
Organism: Paludibacter sp.; assembly: GCA_031284665.1. Taxonomy (GTDB): domain Bacteria; phylum Bacteroidota; class Bacteroidia; order Bacteroidales; family Paludibacteraceae; genus JAITXR01. Next base: position 5,517 of record JAITXR010000117.1, on the reverse strand, counting down.
CCATTTCCAATAGCAAAAGATGCGGAGTTTGACGACGACGACGACGAAATTGTACAAAAATCAGGTATTGGCTCTTCGGCGGCTGACGACGTTTTGTTTTCAATACTGAAGGACTTGCGCAAAAAACTTTCGAAACATCTCGAAGTACCTCCGTTTGTAATTTTTCAAGACCCATCGCTCGAGGCAATGGCTACTACTTATCCAATCACTCAGGAAGAATTGGCAAATATTCCGGGTGTGGGAGCAGGAAAAGCAAAACGTTATGGTGATGAATTTCTGCGAGTTATCAAAGAACACGTTAAAGAAAACGATATTATTCGCCCCGAAGATATGCGAGTGCGGACATCGCCAAATACATCGAAACTTAAAGCAACTATAATTCAACTAATTGACCGGAAAATTTCACTCGACGATATTGCAGAATCAATAGGATTGGACTTTGGTGAACTGCTCGAAAAATTAGAATCGATAGTGTATTCGGGGACTAAAATTGACATTGACTATTTCCTGAACGAAATAATTGACAGAGAACGAATTGAAGAAATTTTTGATTATTTCCAAACTGCCGAAACCGACAAAATTTCAATTGCCCTCAAAAATCTTGGCGACGATGAATTTGCAGCCGAAGGTTTGACAAACGAAGACGAAATTCGATTAGTAAGAATAAAATTTCAATCAGATATAGGGAATTAGGAGAAGTTTATAAAACGGAAGTTAAAGAAGTTACGGAAGTTCCATAATGTTAGAAATTATTATGTGAAAATTTGCCCCGAAAAATTGGGATAACTTGTGCGAAAAAAAACACGAAATATTTAAAATGATTTATTCTGAACAAAATAATCCAATTCAGCAACACAGAGGCAGTATTGAAGTAATCTGCGGCTCAATGTTTTCGGGAAAAACCGAAGAACTTATTCGCCGCCTGAAACGGGCACAATTTGCTCGCCAAAAAGTTGAAATTTTTAAGCCAAAAATCGATACTCGCTATTCTGACGACGAAGTTGTATCGCACGACCATCACGCCATTCCTTCGACACCGGTTGACGCTTCGGAAAGTATTTTGCTAATGACCACCGATGTGGATGTGGTAGGAATTGACGAGGCGCAGTTTTTCGACGACGAACTCGTAACTGTATGTACTCGGCTGGCTAACAGCGGAATACGAGTTATTGTAGCGGGTTTGGATATGGATTTCAGAGGCGTGCCTTTTGGTCCGATGCCTGCATTATGCGCCGTAGCCGAAGATGTTTACAAAGTTCACGCAATATGTGTGCGCTGCGGTGCGTTGGCTTATGTGTCGCACCGTTTGGTTGACAGTACAAAACGAGTGCTGCTTGGCGAAACTGCCGAATACGAGCCTATTTGTCGCGATTGCTACAATAAACTGAAACAATAATGGAAAACTCAAAAATATACACTTTCGACCGCGTAGTACGTTTGGTAATTACATTGCTTATTATAACAGTTATAGTGTTGATAATAAATAAATTAAGCGATGTTCTTGTGCCATTTGCCGTTGCGTGGGTGATGTCGTATATTTTTTATCCGATAGTGATTTTTTTTCAGAAAAAACTCCACATTGCCAGTCGCGTGTTGGCACTTGTGTGCGCTTTGACAGTGCTGCTTATTATTACAGCAGGTTTGTTATGCATATTTATTCCGCTGATTAGCAACGAAATAGAACGATTTTCGGCAATGTTATCCTTATATACCGAAAATTATACCCTCATTCCCTTTATTCCTGAAAAATGGCAAAGTTACATTTACAATTTTTTCGCAAACATTGATATTCATCTGATTTTCAGCAACAACACCACTCAGGAAATTGCAGGAAAAATACTTCCTACACTCTGGGGAGTAATAAATGGCTCGTTAAGTTTTGTTTTGGGACTTTTTGTGATATTTGCAGTTTTCCTCTACTTTGTATTCATTTTACTCGATTACGAAAAAATTAATACCGGTTTTATTGCCGCCATTCCACCAAAATTTCGCTCACTTGTTGCCGAAATTATAAACGATGTAAAACTTACTACTAATCGTTATTTTCGCGGTCAAGCATTGATTGCGCTGATAGTAGGGATTTTGTTTGCTATCGGATTTTCCATTGTCGGGCTGCCTTTGGCTATTGTGATTGGACTGTTTATTGGGATATTAAATCTTGTGCCTTATTTGCAAGTTGTTGGTTTTGTGCCGGTTGCGTTTTTGGCATTGCTCAAATCGCTCGAAACCGGACAAAATTTTTGGTGGCTGGCATTTTCCGTAGTGATTGTGTTTGTAGTAGTTCAAATTATTCAGGATATGTTTCTTGTTCCCAAAATTATGGGTAAAAATCTGGGACTAAACCCTGCAATAATCCTGCTTTCGCTCTCTATTTGGAGTGCGCTGCTTGGTTTGCTCGGCTTAATAATTGCTTTGCCTCTCACTACTTTGTTGATTTCGTATTACAAACGATTTGTGCTGAAAGAAGAAAATTCTGAAAAAAAATAAAAAATAAAATGAATTTTTTACAATAAAAAAAAATTGTAATGCTACTTTTGTGAAAAATTTAAAATACTGTATTACTTAATCAACAAAAGCATAAAAAATATGTCGAGCTCTACACCCACTTTCAAAGTATTTTCAGGAACACGCACACGCGATTTAGCCCAAAGAATCTGCGACTCGCTCGGTTGCCCGCTTGGCAATCTGAATGTTGAACATTTTTCGGATGGCGAATTTTCAGTTTCGTACGAAGAATCAATTCGTGGCGAATATGTTTTTCTTGTTCAATCCACTTTTCCATCTTCGGACAATTTAATGGAACTGCTGCTTATGATTGATGCGGCAAAACGCGCATCGGCTTACAAAATAATTGCCGTAATTCCATATTTCGGTTGGGCGCGTCAAGACCGCAAAGACAAACCGCGCGTGTCGATTGGCGCAAAACTTATTGCCGATATGCTCGGAGTAGCCGGCGTGGACAGAATTATTACAATGGATTTGCACGCTGACCAAATTCAAGGTTTTTTTAATGTACCGGTTGACCACCTTTACGGCTCAACAATCTTTGTCCCGTACATTAAATCGCTGAAACTCAACAATATGGTAATTGCCACTCCTGATGTAGGAGGCTCAAAACGTGCAGGCTCGTATGCAAAACATCTTAACAGCCCTATGGCGTTGGGCTACAAAACGCGCGAAAAAGCAAATGTAGTAAGCGATATGAAAATTATTGGCGATGTGGAAGACAAAAACGTAATAATTGTTGACGATATGGTTGATACGGCAGGCACCCTGTGCAAAGCCGCAAATTTGATAATGGACAATGGAGCCAAAAGTGTGCGAGCAATTGTAAGTCACGGAGTTATGTCGGGCAGCGCAATAAAAAACGTTACAAAATCGGCACTTTCCGAAATCATTTTTACCGACTCAATACCATTTGATTGCGCAATATGTCCAAAAGTTAAAATACTGTCAATAGCCGATATGTTTGCAGACACCATTCAGCGAGTGCTCGAACATAAATCAATTAGCGAAATGTATTTATTGTAAATGGCAACTCAATATTCCATCTAAATTAATAAATTTTTTCTGGATTGCTTACCCGATACATCGGGGAAGCAATCCAGAATAGAACTATTTGTCATTAAATTGACTAACTGATTAATAGGTAAAACATTAAGTATTCATTATTGTAAATAGTACTATGCTAATTTTAACTATTAACTACAAACTATAAACCATGAACTATTAACGCCATGAATCCACTAATTGACCAAATGACCCCATTTATTGTAATGGATGTACTCGAACGCGCCAAAGAGTTGGAACGCAATGGCATTAACGTAATTCATTTAGAAGTTGGCGAGCCTGATTTTGATATGCCCAATCAAGTAAGTAGCGCGATTGTGAACGCTACTCAAAATGGTTTTTCGCATTACACTCACTCGCTTGGCGATATGCGCTTGCGCCAAACAATCGCCGATTTGTACAAAAAAGAGTATAACGTCAGCATTTCGCCCGACCGAATAGTGGTTACTTCCGGCTCATCGCCCGCTATTTTGATGGCATTGATGCTGCTCTGCAAACCCGGCGACGAAGTAATTATTTCAAACCCCGCTTATCCTTGTTATCGCAATTTTGCCCTTGCCTGCAATGCAGTTGCTGTAAGTGTGGATTTAAAAGCCGAAAACGCTTTTCGATTAGACATCGCCGAAATCAAAAAAGTAATTACGCCGCGCACGCAAGCCATTTTTGTAAATTCGCCAATGAATCCAACCGGCACGCTTATCGACAAAGAGCAGATGCTGCAACTTGCAAAATTAGATATTCCGGTAATTTCCGACGAAATTTATCACGGCTTGGTATATGGCAGCAAAGCACATTCGATGCTCGAATTTACTGATAACAGCTTTGTAATCAACGGATTTTCGAAACGTTTTGCAATGACCGGTTTACGACTTGGCTACCTGATTGCACCCGAAAAATATATGCGAAAACTGCAAATTTTGCAGCAAAACCTGTTTATTTGCGCACCAAGTACCGCACAGATAGGCGGAATTGCAGCAATCACTACCGCCGGAAATGAAGTGGAAAAAATGCGAAACACATATAACGAACGCAGAATTTATATGCTCCGGCGTTTGCAGGATATGGGTTTTGTAATTCATAGCGAGCCACAAGGAGCATTTTATATTTTTTGCGATGCACGCCGATTTACATCCGACTCGTACCGTTTTGCCTTTGATGTACTCGAAAAAGCGCATGTTGGAATTACTCCCGGCATTGATTTTGGAAGTAATGGCGAAGGCTTTATACGTTTTTCGTATGCCAATTCGCTCGAAAACATAAAAATCGGACTCGACCGATTGGAAACGTATTTGGTTAATTTAGGGATTTAGAAATGAAGAAATGGCAACAGTTATTGTTTCCCGTCATTTCCTTTTGTCTGAACTTTGATTTAACTGATTTAAGTGATTAATATGATAAGATGCGAAACAGCAAACTCTGCCCGTCATTGCTTATCTGAATCAGGATTTATAGAATTAGAAGATTAACAAGATAAGATACGTGACAACAGCCTCTGCCCGTCATTGCGAGGGTATTCCCCGAAGCAATCCAGAAAAAGAAAAAGAAATTTTTTGAACACGAAGACAGAAAGACACGAAGAAAAAAATATTCCGAGGACATTCACATATTGTATTTGTGTATCCCCTACGGGGAAAAATACGCGTTGGTGGCAATATTTCTATTGATATGAATTCCCTACGGGAAAATATAACCGCCCGCGCGGGTAACTCAAATGTGCGAAATGGCGAAAAATACGGTGCAGGGTGGATTGAAGAGACGTGGCATGCCGCGTCTCTACGTATGCTGGCTGCTTATCAATCTCACACATAGTTTCCAATAATATAAAGCGGCACATTTGTCATCCACGATTCTTGCTTGAAATCGGACAGAGAAGTGCGAATGGCGGTTTGTGGTTTGTATTTTTCGCAAAAAAGTTTGAAACTTTTTGCTTTGGTATTTTCTGTTGCC
>JAITXR010000066.1 GCA_031284665.1 Paludibacter sp. | reverse complement strand
ATAAAACAGATTTTTTCCTGTTTCTTTTTTTTCAAAATTTTCTAAATAATTGATAACCACCTGTCCAAACTGTCGCAGGCATCAATAATCATCACTTCAACAAATTAATTATATTGATTCTCATAATAATAAATAGCTTCTTCTTTTGTGAAAATTAAACAATCTTGCAAAATTTCAGGCACAACATCTCTATTCCAAGGATTCACAACACTAATTAAATGTCTAACAGCCGCTTTTACTAATTTATCGTCTGGTTTTTCAAAAGAAATACCATAACTTTCTATTGCTTTTATGTTTTCCTCGTAACTGTGGGTTAAACTTTTATCTTCCAACCAATTACTACAATAATCTGCAATATCTTTTGCTAAAAGAATCTTTCGCTCATCTGTAATATTAAATCCACTCATTTTATAAAAATTTCATTATAATGATAATCTAAAAATTCTTTTGCTGGCAAAAATCTGTCTGGCAATATAATCGGTTGTTTTTCAAATTTAAGAAAAAAATCTGCAACTGCTTTTTCTTTTGCAAAATCGTCAAAATATTTTGAAATCAACACTTTATAATCACTTGTTACTGTAATAAATCCTTGGTCAAATGCTCTGTCGTGAATAGAATTTAAACACAAGCCATTATGTGGATTTAATCTATTATTTTCATCTTTTTTCCACGGAATAATATGACTTGCGACTAAAAAAGCAGGAATTGAAAGTCCTGTAACACAGCATTTTTGATTATACGACGATAAAATCGCACTTCTAAAAAATGATTGATTCACTCGTGCTTTAATAATTGTTTCTCTTTCTTTTCCCTGCGGAATATCTTCAATATCAACAAATTCCTCAATTTGTTTGTTTTGAAATTTCGCAATTAACAATTCACTTTCGTAGGCTAACTTTTCCCAATTCCCATTAAATTCATTCCAAACTACTTCCTCAAGTTTACTTCCATTTGTTAAACCAACAATACCCTGCTTTTTAAGTTCGGGGTCTAAACGCCCAAAATTTCCGACTTTCATATTTAAAGCCGAAGGGGAACGCCCAATAATATTTGCATATTTTATAATGGTCGCATTTGTCTTGCTACTACTTCTAAATGGTATTTTACAATACACATTAAACGCAATAATAGTTTCTTCTTTTGTCCAATTACTATTCATCTTTTACTATAATTTCAATTTTGTTTTCAAATATTAAATGATAGAAATTGTGATAACTTTCTTCTGTTAATTCGTTTTCAATAGTATTTATTTCAGTTTTTATTTCTTCTATTGTTTTATTCCCAAATTGTTCAATAAACTTTTTTTCTTGTTCCTTATCAGAAAATTCTTTATGCAACCATTTATATAAATCATCAAGACAAGCCACCCTGTCGTCATTTTGATAACAATATAAAAATTGTATCCAAAAATTTTCAAGATATTTTTCTGGCTCTGGCAATTCAATAAAACTTGTATCTCTATAAAAATCGCCTGGGTGTTCTTTATATCTGAAATATACCTTTTTCATTTTTTATCTCTAATATTCATTTTCTTTTTCCCAAAAAATTCATCAAATCAATTCCCCCGTAAATTCGGCAATATTTATACCGTCAAAATTACCGGACGACATTAGTAATAAAACGGAATTTGCAAGATTTTGTTGCCGTAATGCATCTTGAAACAATTTGGAATCGGTGAAAACTGTCAGATTTTCGCCGCCAAAAGCCGTTTTTACCTGCTCGGGCAAAAATTCGCTGAGCCGCTTGTGCCGTACCACTTCGGGGTTGTAATACACCATAGCCACATCGGCTTGGCTCATACAGCCTGCATATTGTGGCAAAAAGTTTTCGTTCAAACTGCTGAATGTGTGCAACTCCATACAGGCAACTAACTGACGGTCAGGATATTGAGTGCGTACAGCATTTACAGTTGCTCGCAGTTTGGATGGCGAATGTGCAAAGTCCTTAAACACAACTGTTTGCGCCGTTTCGTGCAATTTTTGCAGTCGGTTTGATGCGCCTGCAAAATCGGAAATTGCATTGTAAAACACAGCCTCATTTACACCTATTTGTTTGCAAGCCAAGCGCGCTGCCTCGATATTTTGCAGGTTATGTTCGCCAAATACTTTGAGAGCCACTTCGCCTTTGCGGGTTTTGAGGTAAGTAATGCCGTTGCGAATTTCGTAAGTGGGTGTGTTATAGGGAAATGCCACAATATCACGACGGACATTTTCGGCAATTTTCCTGAGATTTTCGTCGCCTTCAAAATATATCAACCGACCTTGTGATTCCATCAATTCGGTGAATTTTTGGAATTGTTCCACATAATTTTCAAACGTGGGAAAAACATTAATATGATCCCACGCAATGCCGGTAAGTACTGCAATATGTGGTTTGTAAAGGTGAAATTTCGGACGGCGGTCGATTGGCGATGTGAAATATTCGTCGCCTTCAAACACGGCAATTCGCGCCTCGTACGACAGTTTTACCATATTTTCGAATCCTTCTAATTGTGCGCCAACCATATAATCGGCATCAATATTGAGTTTTCGTAAAACGTGCAAAATCATTGCGGTAGTGGAAGTTTTACCGTGACTGCCACCAACTACGATGCGCGTTTTTTTTCTTGTTTTCTCGAAAAGATATTCGGGAAACGAATAAATTTTCAAGCCAAGTTCCTTTGCGCGTAACAGTTCGGGATTATCTTCGGTGGCGTGCATTCCGAGAATGACTTCCGTTAGATTTTTAGTAATTTTTTCGGGAAACCATCCGAATTTTTCGGGTAGCAGTCCGTTTTGTCGTAGCCGCGAGAGCGACGGCTCAAAAATTTCGTCGTCGGAGCCTGTAATGTGGTAGTCGGTTTTTTTGCTCAAAGCAATCGCCAAATTGTGCATTGCTGCGCCTCCAATGGCTATAAAATGTACACGATGCATTGTATTGTTGAAATTAGTTTATATTACAAAAGTAAAAAAAAATAATTGTCTTGCAATAATCTTGCCGTTATTTGCGAAAATTCCAAGTGTCGGCGCGGTATTTTTCTTTCGCAAGTTGCTCAATTATAAGTGTTTCGCCGGTGGAAAAATAATATTTGTCGGCATTTAAATCTTCGATAATTTTAGCGGAAAAATTAGCAAAAAATGTATTAAAATCATCTTTACAATGCTCTTTGATATTGCCCACTGCCGAATGTACCGAAGGAGTTCCACGTAATGTTTCGTCAATATTATTTGCCGACAAGGCTTTTTGCAACGTATCTAAATTGCTGTCGTAGAGCAGAGTGCCGTGAAACAAATATCGATTGCGGCTGAAATGTGATGCCGTTCCGCCGATTTTTAATCCATTGAGCCACAGGTCGTTGCGTTTGCCTTGCTCAACAGGAATATTTAAGGAATGAAGTACGTTGATTATCGGTTTAAGAAATTCGTTATTCAGGGCTAATGTTTTAGAATTTTTATTTCCAATAAATGAATAATTAATGTTTCCCAAATCGTGAAACACCGCTCCACCGCCCGATATTCGGCGTGTGATTTTTATATTGTTTGTCCGACAATACGCCGCATTAACCTCATTTTCAGTAATTTGATTATTGCCCAATATCACCGTTTTATCATTAATATATAGCAAAATAAAATCATCGGCAGTTTGCGACAATAAAAATTCTTCCGCTGCCAAATTCTCTTCTGCCGATTGATATGTGGATACGAGAATTTTCATTTTTGCATATTATTCGGCATATTGCGGGTTGTTGATTTTGCCCATAAACAGCACAACATTTGTGGAAGTTTCGTGTATCACAAACAAAAATGGGCGATCGGCATCAAAAATTAGGGACTTTTGTCCAAATGATAAGTCTGACATCTCAATTACCTTTTCTATTGCCGTTACTGCTGTGGATTCTGTTCCTGATTCATTTACATCAATATAAGTTTTTTGTTTTACAAGTCCTATATATGTTGAACTATCCGACAGTCCCGAAAAATCGGCTTGTTCATCGTTAAAAGCAACACCCATTCCCATTTCCGTTAAAATTGGAATTAGTTTATCTTCGGTATCATAACGAACTTTAAACTTTGGAATATAAATCTTCGTATCTAATAAATTGCTATTAATCAAGCAATTATTCCAATAGCCATTTTGTTGTAAAGCAGCAAGCATTTCTTCAAAACTCTTATTTTCATCAGGCAAAATAAATGTTATTTCAAATGCACCATTGCCATAAGGAATGGTTACAAGTTGTAGATTTTCATCTTTATAATTTTTCAATGTGTTGTGTTGGAACATTGTTGGAACTTTAATCGTTTCGCTTGCCGATTTATAAAAATCTCTGCTTTTCCATGTATCCTTAATATCGAACTCAAATTCTTTTTGCCAAATGCTCTTGAAATACAGTGCATTAAGTAAAATCATTTCCAAACTGTCATTAATTGGTGGCGTTATCATATTGTTAATCAGTCCATTGGTATTTTTGGCACACCATTGATTGATTGTTTGGCTGGCTGTTGGCGACGAAAAATCAAGTTTGCTGACACGAGCATTGTAATACTGCAAATTCAGGTCAATAAACGGCTGTTTTACAGGAAATTCAGGTCGATACCAAATTGAATTAGCAATGGCAAGTTGAGTGTTTGGGTCGGTGGCAGCAAAACCAACGCGAATAGATTTAAAAAATTTATTCACGTCTTTTTCCTGATGATTGCCCATTCCCATTGTGCTACGAATGGCATTTCGGGTTTCGCCGTTTGCGCCGTTCCAAATCATTGCCAAAGCCATATTCAGGCTAAGTGGTGAAAGTACCATATTTTCGTCATTAGGGTTTTGCGCATTGGCGGTTGCAAAAAAATTAAACGCAAAAGCATTGCTTTCTGCCACAATAGCCGCGTCTGCTACTATTTTTCGTGGTCGCGAACTGCACCCTAAGAGTGTTAATGCGCTAATAATGATAAAGAAAGTGATTTTTTTCATATTTTTAGTATTTAAGCGAATAAAAGGTTGAAAATTTGCTGATTTTTTGTGCCGTTAGGCACTTCATATTGGTAGAAAAAGTATTGTCATTACGTTTAGCGTGCCGTAGGTACGCAATATCTGATTTGTTTTTATGTTTATGTTGCGTACCTACGGCACGCTGATGGGTTTTGTGCTATTATTTCTACCAATATATTGTCCCTAACGGGACTTCCTTTTTGAGTCTTGATTCGCATTATTTTCAGGTTGTTATTGACACGCCGATTGCAAATAGACTAAATATTGAGTAAAGAATATTTTCTAAAAGATTAATATTCAGATATATTTTTGTCCTACGGACAAAGATGCAGAAACAATATGCGTTATTCTATTGATATGTAAACCCTAACCGGGCTATTGCTTATATCGAACTATGTTATCAAATATAACGTATCAAGATGTTAAAAGTGAGATATATAACGGTCGTAATCCGTAATTCGTAACTATCTCTATTTTACATTAAACGCCACTCTTAATTCTTCTATTTCGCTATCGCCCATTGGTTTAAGTGTGCCGATTGACGATGCCATTACTAACGAGTTTGCCGAAAAT
>JAITXR010000022.1 GCA_031284665.1 Paludibacter sp. | reverse complement strand
AAAATGATTAAAATTTATATAAATGATAGAAAACGATAGAATTATTAAAGTGAACATCGACGAGGAAATGAAGTCCTCGTATATCGACTACTCAATGTCGGTAATAGTATCCCGCGCTTTACCCGATGTGCGCGATGGTCTAAAACCCGTTCATCGCCGCGTATTGTTCGGGATGAACGAATTGGGTAACACTTCCGACAAACCTTATAAGAAATGCGCGCGTATAGTGGGCGAAGTTATGGGTAAGTACCACCCACACGGCGACTCTTCGATTTACGGAACACTTGTTCGTCTGGCTCAGGAGTGGGCAATGCGTTATATGCTCGTTGATGGGCAAGGAAATTTTGGCTCGGTAGATGGATATTCGGCTGCGGCAATGCGTTACACAGAGGCGCGTCTGCAAAAAATAGCCGAAGATATGCTCATAGATTTAGACAAGGAAACGGTGGATTTCCAACTGAACTTTGACGATACGCTAAAAGAACCGACCGTACTTCCAACCCGCATTCCGAATTTGTTGATTAACGGCTCATCGGGCATCGCAGTAGGTATGGCTACCAATATGGCGCCGCATAACCTGACCGAAGCCATTAATGCCACAATTGCTTATATCGAGAATCGAGAAATTGAAATTGCTGAACTTATAAAATATATTAAAGCACCCGATTTCCCCACAGGCGGTATTATTTACGGCTATGCTGGTGTGCGCGAGGCGTTTGAAACAGGGCGCGGACGAGTAGTTATTCGTTCAAAAGTGGAAATCGAAGTTGACGAAAAAACAGGGCGCGAAAAACTTATTGCTACCGAAATTCCTTACGGCGTTAATAAAAAAGAACTTATCGAAAATATTGGCGTATTAGTTGAGGAAAAAAGGCTCGAAGGTATTGCTCATATCAACGACGAAACCGACCGTACACGCGGTACTCGAATTGTAATTGACATTAAACGCGATGCAAATGCAAATGTTGTTCTCAACAAACTGTTCAAAATGACTGCAATGCAGTCTTCGTTCAGTATCAACAATATAGCACTTGTAAAAGGTCGCCCGCGTATGCTCAACCTCAAAGATTTGATTCACTATTTTGTTGAACACAGGCACGAAGTTGTTATCAGGCGTACACAATTTGAATTGCGCGAAGCCGAAAAACGCGCTCATTTGCTCGAAGGATTTATGATAATTCTCGACAATCTTGACGAGGCAATCCGCATAATTCGCGATTCAAAAACTCCCGAAGAGGCACGCAATCGCCTTATGGAACGTTTTGGACTTAGCGAAATACAATCGCGCGCAGTAGTCGAAATGCGCCTTCGCCAACTCACCGGAATGGAGCAAGACAAACTCCGCGCCGAATACGAGGAAATTATGAAAACTATCGAGGATTTGAAAGATATTCTGGCAAGAGAAGAACGCCGGATGGAAATTATTACAACAGAATTACTCGAAATTAAGCAAAAATACGGCGACAATCGTAAAACCGAAATTGTTTACGCATCCGAAGAATTTAATCCAGAAGATTTTTATGCCGACGACAAAATGATTATTACCATTTCGCATCTCGGCTATATAAAACGCACGGCATTGAACGAATTTAGAGCGCAAGGACGCGGAGGTGTTGGCTCAAAAGGCAGCGACTCGCGCGACGAGGATTTTATCGAAGATATTTACCCCGCCACTATGCACAACACAATGATGTTCTTTACGCAAAAGGGAAAATGCTATTGGCTAAAAGTTTATCAAATCCCCGAAGGCACAAAAAATTCAAAAGGACGCGCCATTCAAAATATGTTAAATATCGATGCCGATGACAAAGTAAATGCTTTTATCCGCGTCAAAGGACTTGAAGACGAAGAATATATAAATTCGCATTATGTAGTGTTCTGTACCAAAAACGGAACTATCAAAAAAACCCTGCTCGAAGCATATAGTCGCCCGCGTCAAAACGGTGTAAATGCTATTAATATTGAGGAAGGCGACCAAGTGATACAAGTGCGGCTTACCGATGGTAACAGCGATATTGTAATTGCAAACCGCAATGGTAGGGCAATACGTTTCAACGAACAAAAAGTGCGCGCTATGGGACGTACCGCAACCGGCGTAAGAGGAATTTCGCTCGACAACGACGGACAGGACGAAGTTGTAGGTATGATTTGCGTTCCGCCGGATTCAAACGAAACAGTAATGGTAGTATCCGAAAAAGGCTACGGCAAACGAACATTGCTCGACGAAACAGACGAAACAACAGGCGAAAAAGTAAACGTTTATCGTATTACAAACAGAGGCGGCAAAGGTGTTTCGACACTCAAAGTTACCGATAAAACCGGAAAACTTGTGGCGATCAAAAATGTTACTGACGATAACGACCTTATGATTATCAATAAATCGGGAATAACAATTCGCCTAAATGTGGCTACTGTCCGCACTATGGGACGCGCTACTCAGGGAGTTCGACTTATTAACCTCGAAAAACGTAACGACTCAATCGCCGCAGTTTGCAAAGTTGATACCGAGCCGGAAATCGACGAAAATACGGATATTTTGGACACAGAACTTGATAATTCAATAGAAATTACGCCAAACGAACAAAATAATTCGCAGGAAAATGCAGAATAAATAATAATAATATTATATTTTTGTAAAAAAATTATTTACATACAAATTCAATAAAACATCTTTTAATAATTTATCAAAATGAAAAAACTAATATTCTCCCTACTTGTAATTGCAAGTATAACAGGAATTTATGCCCAAAAGTCAAATGTAAACAAGGCAAAAGCAAAATCGAATATTAATGCCGAAAACCCTGACTTTAAAGGAGCGCGCGAACTTATAAAATTAGCGCTCGAAGACCCTACTACCAAAGATTTGGCTAACACTTGGTTTGTTGCCGGAAATGTTGGAAACTACGAAAACGATTATTACTACACTCAAATCCTGAAATCTAAGCCATACGACAAAGATGCTAAAGGTCAGGCAATTGTAGAATCGTATTACTACTATCTTAAAGCATACGAACTCGATGGATTACCTAACGAAAAAGGCAAAATAAGCCCAAAATTTCAGAAAGACATCAAAAATCGTATTACACAGTATTACACTAATCAACAAAATCTTTTTGTGTATGGTGCATATCTTTTAGAAAGTTCAAAATACGACAAAGCAATAGAGGCTTGGAATATTTATCTCGAAATTCCCGACCTCCCGTTTATTCAGGGTGTAATAGCAAAGGACAGCGATTATTATAAAATTAAATACTACACTGCTATTGCCTACCTTAATTCAGCAAAAAATGATAGTACTATTGATTCTAATAAATCAGAGAAAACCAATATTGCAATTTCATATTTCGAAGATTTGCGCGATAAAGGATTTCAGGAAGTAGCCGTTCATCAGTTACTTTATCAAGAGTATTTTAACAAAAAAGATACGGCAAGTTTTGTGAAAATTCTTAAAGCAGGATTTGAAAAATTTCCACAAGAAACTTGGTTTTTGGGAACTCTTATTAATTTTTACATCTACGCGAGCGATGAAAAACCTGCAGCCGAAAAACAAGCACTTCTTAAAGAGGCGTACGTATATCTCGAAAAAGCGGTAACTGATTTTCCAAACGAGGCAGAATATTTTTTTGTAAAAGGTAACATAAGTGAGCAACTTGGCAATATAGAGCAAGCGCAATCTGACTTTGAACAGGCTTTGAAGTTAAATCCAAACCATGCCGATTCGTATAATGGAATTGGAAGACTGCTTTTTAATAAGGCTGTGGAAAAAGATGCTGCTGCCAATGATATTCGAGATACTAAACTTTATAATGCTGAAAAAATTAGGATAAAAGATGACTTTGCAAAAGCATTACCTTATATCGAAAAAGCATATCAATTGAAACCTGATAATTATGAATATCAGAGCACATTGAAAAAACTGTATTATCGTTTGGATATGCAGACAGAATACGATAAAATTGATAAAATAATGAAAGGAGAATAAAATAATAATTTACAAAAATATAGCGAAAAGGACAGTTGCGAATCAGTTGCCGCTGTCCTTTTTATAAATTTAATAAAACCTAATACAAACATATACCACAAACCACACTGACTTTTGTGATGTTCGTGGTAAAATAAAACTAAACACAAACGATATTTATGAAAACAAAAGCAATCCGTCTGTACGGAAAAAGTGATTTAAGAATGGAAGAATTTGAACTTCCAACGATAAGCGAAAACGAAATACTTGCCAAAGTTGTTTCCGACTCGCTCTGTATGTCGTCATACAAAGCACAACATCAGGGCAGCGACCATAAACGTGTACCAAACGATGTGGCTGAAAATCCGATAATTATCGGACACGAATTTGCAGGTGAACTAATCCAAGTTGGTGCAAAATGGGCTAATAAATTTCGGGCAGGCGATAAATTTTCAATCCAACCTGCACTTTATTACGAAAACGGACCTGTTGGAGTGCTGAGCGCACCGGGTTACAGTTACCGTTATATTGGTGGCGATGCAACTTATGTTGTTATCCCAAACGAAGTTATGGAAAATAATTGCTTGCTGGCATACAGTGGCGAAGGATTTTACCCAGCCTCGCTTGCCGAGCCGCTTTCGTGTGTTATCGGAGCAATGCACGCCAATTATCACACTACTCCCGGAAGTTATATTCACAAAATGGAAATTGTGGATAATGGGAAAATGGCAGTATTAGCCGGTGTAGGTCCAATGGGCTTGGCAGCAATAAATTATGTTCTGCATCGCGACGACCGCAAGCCATCTTTAATGATTGTTACCGATGTTGACCAAACTCGCCTCGACCGCGCTGCAAGTATTTACACTGTAAGTTTTGCTGCTGAGCGAGGTATAGATTTGCGCTATATTAACACTGCGAAAATGGAAAATCCTGTCGAGGAACTTCGCGGGTTAAGCGGCGGAACAGGTTACGACGATGTGTTTTGTTTTGCTCCTGTTCGCCCTGTTGTAGAGCAGGCTGACGCAATTTTGGCTTTCGATGGTTGCCTTAACTTTTTTGCAGGACCGGGAAACCCTGAATTTTCGGCTATGATGAATTTTTATAATGTGCATTATGCTTATACTCACGTAGTTGGCACAAGTGGCGGAAACACAGACGATATGATTGAAGCATTATCGTTGATGAGCAAAGGACTTGACCCTGCCGGACTTATAACGCACATTGGCGGACTTGATGCAGTGGCTGAGGCAACAAAACATTTGCCCGAAATCCCCGGCGGTAAGAAACTGATTTATACACATATATCAATGCCGCTGACGCCTATTTCCGACTTTGCAAAATTGGGCGAAACAAATCCTAAATTTGCAAAATTAGCCGAGATCTGCGATAATAATCACGGATTATGGAGTGTAGAGGCAGAAAAATTTTTATTGGAAAATTTTTGATAAATTATTTCCTGATTGCTTGAAACACAAGTGCAGCCCGTCATTGCGAGGATGGGATAAAAAAATTTTTAAATAAAAAGAAATGACGTAAATAAAAAAATGCCTTTCTGCCTTTCTGTCTTCTTGTTTATTTATTAAGCGCAAGCGCTCTTTTATAACAAACAGAACGGCAATAAGACAAGAAGACACGACGAAATACAATACATTGATTTTTAACGAATTACAAAAATACGTCAATGGTAGGGAAAGTTTACCCCGACGTGTCTGGGAAGAAGCAATCCAGAAAAAAAATAAGAACGAGGAAGGTAATTTGATACCTTCCTCGTTCTTTTATTTTGATTATTTGGGAATTACATCATTCCGCCCATTCCGCCACCCATTGGCATTGCAGGAGCGGGATGTTCTTCTTTCTTTTCCACAATTACACATTCGGTAGTCAGGAACATTCCGGCAATCGATGCGGCATTTTCGAGAGCCACACGCGTAACTTTTGCAGGGTCAACCACGCCGGCAGCAAAGAAATTTTCGTATTTGTCGGTTTGAGCATTGTAACCAAAGTCGCCTTTGCCTTCGAGTACTTTTTGCACAACTACTGCACCTTCTTTTCCTGAATTTGCAACTATCTGACGTAAAGGCTCTTCGATAGCGCGTTTGATAATTTCGATACCGAGTTTTTCGTCTTCGTTGAGTGCCGACAGATTAGTTAGCGATTCGATAGCGCGAATGTAAGCCACGCCACCACCGGGAACAATTCCTTCTTCGATTGCAGCGCGAGTTGCACTTAATGCATCATCCACGCGGTCTTTCTTTTCCTTCATTTCCACTTCCGACGCAGCCCCAACATAAAGAACAGCCACACCACCCGAAAGTTTTGCAAGTCGTTCTTGAAGTTTTTCGCGGTCGTAATCCGAAGTAGTAGTAGCAATTTGTGCTTTGATTTGGGCAATTCGTGCTTTGATAGCATCTTTTGAGCCAAAACCGTTTACAATAGTTGTATTATCTTTGTTGATAGTAACTTTTTCGGCAGTTCCGAGCATTTCGAGAGTTGCCTGTTCGAGTGTAATTCCTTTTTCTTCGGAAATTACAGTGCCACCTGTAAGTATTGCAATATCTTCGAGCATTTCTTTGCGGCGGTCGCCAAATCCGGGTGCTTTTACGGCACAGATTTTCAACTGCGAACGTAAACGATTTACTACCAATGTAGTAAGTGCTTCGCTTTCAACATCTTCGGCAATAATCAAAAGTGGACGACCTGTTTGAACACTTGCTTCAAGAATTGGTAAAAATTCTTTGAGGTTTGATATTTTTTTGTCGTAAATCAGGATATATGGTTTTTCCATTTCCACTTCCATTTTTTCGGTATTTGTAACAAAATAAGCCGAAATATAACCTCTGTCGAATTGCATACCTTCCACTACGTCGATTGTAGTATCAGTTCCTTTTGCTTCTTCGATTGTGATAACGCCGTCTTTCGACACTTTGCGCATTGCATCGGCAATCAGTTTGCCAATTATTGCATCGTTGTTAGCCGAAATAGAGGCAACTTGTTCAATTTTATCGTAATTGTCGCCAACAGTTTGTGCTTGCGCTTTTAGACTTGTAATTACCTGAGCCACAGCCTTATCGATACCGCGTTTCAAATCCATTGGGTTTGCACCGGCAGTAACATTTTTCAAACCAACACTTACGATTGATTGTGCCAAAACGGTAGCGGTAGTAGTTCCGTCGCCGGCTTGGTCGCCTGTTTTAGAGGCTACTTCTTTCACAAGTTGCGCACCAAGATTTTGGAAAGCGTCTTCGAGTTCAATTTCTTTTGCCACCGTTACACCATCTTTGGTGATTTGCGGTGCGCCGAATTTTTTCTCAATAATTACATTACGTCCTTTTGGACCGAGTGTCGCTTTTACAGCATTTGCAAGTTCGTCAACCCCTTTTTTCAGTTGGTCGCGAGCATCGATATTAAATAGAATTTCTTTTGACATGATGATTGTATTTTTTTAGTAATTAATTTTTGTGTTGATAGAGCAAGGAGCAAGGAGCAAAGACGTTACAATGATAATATTTCTTTGAATTTTACAAGCATTTTTTGCAATTCAACAAGATTATTGTGAAATTGAATATAAATTTCTTCTGAAATGTAATTGTTCTTTTCTCTTTACTCTTTGTTCTTAATTAAATTATTGCCAGAATATCGCTTTGACGCATAATAAGTAATTTTTCGCCTTCCCATTCGAGTTCAGTTCCGGCGTATTTTCCGTAAAGCACAAGGTCGTCGGCTTTTACGAGCATTTCTTCGTCTTTTGTGCCTTTTCCTACGGCAAGCACTTTCGCTTTAAGAGGTTTTTCTTTTGCAGAATCGGGGATTATGATTCCGCTGGCTGTTTTTTGTTCTGCTTCGACCGGCTTTACAAGCACGCGGTCGGCTAATGGTTTGATGTTCATTTGGGTAATAAATTATGAATTTATGAATATTGTTTATAAACGATTATTAATTAAAAAATTTAATGCTAAATATTTAATCTAACATTCATTTTTACTAATACTGTGCCAAAACGAGTAAGTGAAAATTTTGTCAGAATTATGTAGTATTTCAATTTGCCTCGACTGACAAAATGGCGTTCTTCATTACTTAATCTGACAGATTACGCCAAGTTTATAAATATCAAAAAGTAGTAATGACGGATTTTTGCCGGTCAAGTTTTTGATTAATAGTGGTTTTGAAATTTTGAAGAAAAAACTAATAATTTTCTGCAAATGATATTTTTTTATTTTCAAAAAGAAATTCAGAATTTTGGAATAATTTTTTAGATAAAGGTAATTCCCTGAATTATATAGTTTTATAAGGTTTTTCAAACCATTTTCGGCTTTTTGCAAAAAAATGTAATTTTCATCTAATCCATTGTGAATTAACTTGTTATTGATGAAATAGATATTTGCAGCGATTTCTGTTAATTGATGCCCAAAAAGTGTATCTTCGTAGCCATAAGTTTTTAATGTTTCGTCAAAGCGAATTGATTGAAATAAATCTTTAGAAATCAGAAAATTAAAAGTAGAAAAGTTTTGAATTACCGCTTCTCTTTGTCTGCCGTATTTTAATCGCAAACTGAACGCCGGATTTTTTTCATTTTCATTGTATGCCGTACCGCCAACTGCCACACATTTTTCGGAGCAAAAAGGCAAATATTGTTTCAAAAAATAGTCGTTTGCAACTTCTGCATCGCAGTCGATAAAAAGTAAGCTGTTAAATTTGGCTGTATCGGCAAGCAAATTTCGGATGGCTGAACGACCGATATTTTTTTGCAAAACAGTATATTTTACATTCTCTAAATTGCTGATTGCAACATTTTCTGCCAAAAATTTATTCGAGCCATCTTCTATTATAATTATCTCAAAGTCAATCAATAACGCCATTGCTTGCGAATGTAATTGTTTCACAAGCAGAGTTACGTTATAATTATATGTTGGAATCAGGATTGAAAGCATAGTTAAAAAAAGATTATCCTATCCATTCTGAAATTTCTTTTTTGGAAACGCCATAGCCAATGTCGTAAATTGTGGATTTTATATTGCAAAAACGGCAAAATGGCATTGGGCGGCAAAGAAAATTCAAAATTTCGTCTAAATTTTTTACTTTGTAAATATTCAAAAAATCACTATCGGAAACGTCAAGATTTTTATTAAACTGTGTGTTGAAATATTTTATGTAAGGTATTAAAGAACAGGTATATAACCGCCCATTGTCTAACGCTACGCAACGATTGGCACGACTGCAACGCAAAAAACTGTCCTTTGCATTTTGCTTTCCCTCCAAATCAAGCGGAATACATTGCATCGATTTGTCGATGGTTTCCGTATTTCCGTAAAACGAAAATTTAATATTTTCGGAGATTGCTTTCTGTTTAATCGCCTCAAAATCAAGTTTTATCGGATATTTTGTAACAATAATTTCAATGTTGTTTTTTCTGCAACTTTCCCAAAATTCCGTTTTCATTCGTGGAATAAGAACGCCGTTACTCACAATAATTATTTTATTTTTCGGGAAATATTGTCGTGTAATTTCCATAAAATCAACGATTTGTTTGTGCATAAGTGGTTCGCCGCCAAGCAATTGAATTTCACCTATTTTATCGGCACAAAGTTCCGAAATGCGCTTGCAGTCGCTTTTAAAAACCGAAATGTCGGCAAAAACTTCAGGTGCAAGTGGCGAAAAATTATCGCAACCACGGCAATTCAGGTTGCAATGGTCGGCGAGGTGCAGGTGCAAAATTGGAATTATGGCTTTGCGCTGCATATTTTTTTTTGTCAGTGTTCCCAAAAACGAACGAAATCGCCTGCTTAATAAAATCAGTTTATTGGGTAATAATCTCATTATCAACTCTTTCATTGTCAAATTGTTATTAGTTTATCGAAAATTTCTACAAATTGTTTTGCTTGTTCAGTGCGCGAAAATTGCTTTTTAATTTTCTGATTAACAGGCATTTGTGTATAGCCTTGCTGTTTCCATAAATTATATTGCTCAACTATAAAATCTTTAATCTCCTGTAAATTTTGTGCTGCTATTCCTGCATTTGTTTCCCGAATTACCTTTTCCAATTCACCTTCGTCGCTCATTACGCACAAAACAGGTTTTTCTACTCCCAAATATTCATAAAATTTAGTCGTCATAACACCTTTG
>JAITXR010000404.1 GCA_031284665.1 Paludibacter sp. | reverse complement strand
AAAGCGTAACTCCGCTCAAAAATTATTCTATGCCTGCTAAAAAGAAGAAAAAACGTTTTTCTGCCATTCATTTTTCATCGGTTTTCAGTATGTCGCTTGTACTGCTGATAATCGGTCTTGCGGCTTTATTGCTGCTTACGGCTCGCGATATGAGCATATATATCCGCGAAAATATCAGTTTAAGAGTTGAACTCGACGACGATATACAGGATTCGTATCGTAAGCGAATTGAAAATTATTTAACGTCGGCAGGTTTTGCAAAGTCGATAGAATATGTTTCAAAAGATGATGCTCTCAAAGCGCACATCGAGTCGCTCGGCGAAGACCCGCAAAAATTTCTCGGCTACAATCCACTAAAAGCCTCGCTGGAAATAAAACTCAAAGCCGAATACGCCACCACCGACAGCGTAAAAATGATAGAGCGAAAACTTAAAACTTTTGAGAACATTTACAGGCTCGATTATCCCGAAGATATAGTGAGTTTTGTGAGCGAAAATGTAAAAAAACTTACAATAGTTTTGTTTGGCATTACGCTCCTGCTGCTGATAATTTCTATTGCACTGATAAACAATACAATACGCCTGACTGTCTATTCCAATCGCTTTATAATCAACACGATGAAACTCGTAGGCGCAACTCCCGGATTTATTCGCAAACCATATTTGCTGCTTGGGTTTAAAAATGGACTTTTGGCAGCCCTTTTGGCGTTACTTATGCTGGCAGGTGTAACTTATTACATTTTTGAACAGTTTGGGATAAGCATCAGTACTATCAGTTACATTTCTGCTACTTTGGTTGTACTCACGGTTTTGGGGTCGGGAGTGTTTTTTACAGTATTATCGTCATATTTTTCGGTAGGTAAATATCTGAAAATGAGCGGAAACGATGTGTTCTATGCATAAATATAGGAAATGTAGAAAAGGTAGAAAATGTAAAATGTAGAATGTAAAATGACAAAACTCTAATTAAGTGATTAACGATTAGTGATTAATTTACTAATTTGGTAACTTCTTTAACTTCTAATTTTTAACTTTACAAACTTGCTAACTTCTATAACTTCTATATTCTAACTTTACAAACTTGATAACTTCTTTAACTTCTAACTTAAATATATGGAAAATAAAAACAACTTAGGTCTTTGGAAAATCAATTTTATTTTGATAGCAGCCGCTTTTGCAGTAATTGTAATTGGATTTTTGCTAATGACGGGCTCATCTACCGAAGTAGAATTTAACCCCGATATTTTTAGCACTCGTCGCATTGTAATAGGACCGATGACTGCACTTTTAGGTTTCGTTCTTATGATTTTTGCCATTTTGTATAAACCAAAAACAAAGGAAACAAAATGAGTATTTTTCAGGCAATAATAATTGCCATAGTCGAAGGATTGACGGAATTCTTGCCCATTTCATCGACGGGGCATATGATTATTACGCAACAAATTTTGGGTGTCGAAAGCACGGAATTTGTAAAAGCATTTACTGTGATTATCCAATTTGGTGCAATTTTGTCGGTAATATTTTTGTATTGGAAACGCTTTTGTCAATCTTTTGATTTTTATTGGAAATTACTGATTGCGTTTTTACCGGCAGCGGTAATTGGCTTTTTAGCAGGCGATTATATCGATGCGCTACTCGAAAATGTGTTTGTAGTGGCATTAATGTTGGTAATCGGTGGCGTGTTTATGCTTTTTGTGGATAAATTATTCTCAAAAACTGTTGAAAATCAAACCATTGGGTGGAGAAAAGCACTGACAATCGGTTTTTGCCAATGTATAGCAATGATTCCGGGCGTTAGTCGTTCTATGGCAAGTATTGTGGGCGGAATGTCGCAAAAATTAACACGAAAAAATGCCGCCGAATTTTCGTTTTTCCTTGCAGTGCCAACAATGGCAGCAGCATCGGGATATAAATTTTTGGAATTGATATTTTACAAAGAAGATATAAAACACCTCAATTTCGTACTCAATACAGATGGCGTTAAATTACTGAGCGATAATTTGTTAACATTAACTATTGGCAACATAGTGGCATTCGCGGTGGCAATTTTGGCAATCAAATTTTTTATCGATTTTTTAACCAAATACGGTTTCAAAGCCTTTGGATATTATAGAATTGTGGTAGGTGGACTTCTTTTGGCATTACTGGCATTTGGTATCGAATTAAATATAATATAATGAATATTCTCGAAGGTGAGATTTTTTATGTCAACAAACCTTTGCATTGGACTTCGTTTAATTTGGTAAGCAAATTGCGTTGGAAAATGCAAAAAACACTTGGAATAAAAAAAATAAAAGTTGGACACGCCGGTACGCTCGACCCGCTTGCAACAGGCGTAATGATTATTTGTACCGGACGAGCAACAAAACGAATTGACGAATTTCAGGCGCAAACAAAAGAATATGTGGCTACACTCAAACTTGGTGCTACAACTCCGTCGTTCGATTTGGAATTAGCGATTGACCACGAATATCCAACTGAACATATAACGCAAGAACTTGTAGAGCAAGTAATTACAACTTTTGTGGGCGAAATTTGGCAAACGCCGCCGATATATTCTGCCGTTAAAGTTGATGGCAAACGCGCCTATGATTATGCTCGACAAGGAAAAGAAGTTGAAATGCAGCCAAAACTTTTGGTAATTGACGAAATAGAATTGCTGAGTTTTGCCGATAATTTACTGACAATCAGAGTAGTATGCAGCAAAGGTACATATATTCGCGCCTTGGCTCGCGATATAGGTAAGGCTCTTGGTAGCGGCGCACATTTAACAGCACTTTGCCGAACGCGAGTTGGAGAAGTGAAAATCGCCGACTGCTACGAAATTGACGATTTAGTACAATA
>JAITXR010000399.1 GCA_031284665.1 Paludibacter sp. | reverse complement strand
TGAGTTGTAGGCAACGCCCTGCGGCAGGGGCCACAGGTTTTCAAACAATGCTTTCCGGCGGTCGTTCACGCCCAGCCAATAAATATTACCGGTAATGTTGATTTCCATAAGTTAGCGATTAGCTCTTTTATTTTTTTACTGATTCAATACGAGATTTTTCTCTCATATATCAACTTTTTATCACGTTCTGCGGCCGCTCTTGCAAAAGGTTTCAACATATTCTCCTGCACCAAATCAATACGATAACCGGTAGTTTCTTCCAAATTATGAATAATGTATCCATAATCAAAAAGACTGATTTTCGCTTCCGGCATAAATTGGACTAAAATATCAATGTCGCTATTGGGAGTTTCTTCGTTGCGTGCAAAAGAACCAAACAACCAAGCCCTCATTACAGGACTTTGTTCGAGCGTTGATTGAATTTTATGGAGCATGTCGGCTTTCATCGTTTTTTTAACGTCTAATTTGTATTATATTACAAATATACGTCTTATTCCGCAAAAAACAAAATATGCTATACACGGCAAACCCCAGAATGTCCCAAGAAGTCCCTAAAAAATGCAACTTATCTCTTGAAAAAGATTTTTTGAAGCACGGCGGTTTGCGTGAAAGAATGACTAAGGCAAGGATTGAAAGTTGGATTGGTATTGCCAATTCACTTAAAAACCACACTTTATGTATGCAGAATATAAAGGAAAAGCCAGAAGACGTCAAATTATTTATATTTTTCATCAAACTTTAAAATATTTTTCGTCCTCATCTGTCTTCACTAATATAAGGGCATTAAAAAATAGGCTGTAAGTAGTATAAATTTAAAGTATAGAAAAAAGTAAAATGAATGTAGTATATATTATCGGCGGCGGACTACTTTTGCTTTGGCTGATTAGCGGAATTGTCCGTGATTTTCAGGGGAAAAATAAGATAATTCAGGTTGTTGATAACAACTGTATAGGTTGCCAACGTTGTCTGAAAAGGTGTCGTCATCGTGTATTGGACAAAGTAAGCGATGAAAAGAGGACACATGTTTTTGTGAAAAATCCTGATTATTGTACCGCTTGCGGAGATTGTATGAATGCATGCAAATTCAATGCTCTTGAATTAATTGAACGAAAATAAAATTCAAAGAATATGAATTGTTCAGAATGTATCATTTTTGGCAATGATTGCAAAGAAATCTATAACTTGTTTGACAAGCTGAGTATTCCCCAACAAGAACAGTTTGTTTTGCTAAAAACGGCAAGAGGCAAGTTAAATTATACTGAATTTAAACGTATCCTAAATTATGTTTGCAAAACAATTAAAGTAATATGATTATGTCGAAACAAAATGAAACCGGTCACGCGGTAAACGTGGCACACTTTGACCAACTCCGTGAGTACGCCATAAGTTTCCGCAAGTGATTCGCAAAAAAACCTTACTTTTTGTATTCCTTGGGCGATACGCCAACCTGTCTTTTGAAGTATTTCCCAAAAAATGATTGGGACGGGAAGTTCATCTCGTCGCTGATTTGCTGAATGGTCATGTTGGTTGATTTGAGGAGGGCTTTGGCTTCCAATATCGTGTAATCGTTAATCCAATCGGCAGCCGATTTGCCCGTTATTTCCTTAATTTTTAACGATAAATATTTGGGCGTGAGGCTAAGCTGGTCGGCATAAAAACCAATGTGCCGCTCCTGTTTAAAATTATCTTTTACCAATTCCATAAATTTCCCCGCAAGAATGGTTAATGGCGTAGTGGTAAGGTTGGCGGAGTGTCGCGTTTCATAATACTTAAACACATAAAAAAATGTTAGGGACAAGTGTTTCAACATTTCAAGCCGATACGGATTGTCGTTTAAATCAATAATCATTTTTGCCGGCTGGCAACAAGTTATTAGTGTTTGCAATTCTTCATTGCTGATTTTTAGGCAGTGATTTCTTGTGGCGTTGAGCGTCATTTCCATGCGTTGTGAAATGTCGGGAAACAAGCTCTCAAAAAATCGGGAAGACATCACAATGGCAAAGCCCTCGTAATCGGTGCTTATATATTCGTATTGAAATATTTGATTGGGAAATGAAATAATCATGCAGGGCGATTGTGCTTCAAACGGACTGAGGTTAATATTGCCGCGCGCTGTTCCTTTGGTGCAAATCACGACAATTGTCATATCGGTTTTGAACGGAAAATCGTACAATGGCAAGAGCTTCAAGTCGCCCTCAACCAAAATAAAATCATTATCTGCTGAAGAAACGTTGAAATTGTCTTTTAATATGTTTTGCCAATTCTGCGGCATAAATTTCCGTTCCATAAAATCAATCGTTATGTTAATCTCCGCAAAAGTACAATATTTTTTACCATTCAAGCATATATCCTGTCCAAATCAGTCTTTTTGTCCAATTTTGAGTATTTTTGACCTTTTATAAATGAGTATTTGGCTGTAATTTTGCAGCCGATTATTTTTATAAAATACAAAAGTAAAATGATAAATTATTCAAAATTAGTTGTTGCAGCATTGGCAGTGTGCCTGTTTGCCGCCTGTTCCAACGGCAAAGGAGCAGAAAAGCAGGAAAAAATTATCCCTGTAAAAGTAATGAACGTAGAGGCGCAACATCTTGCATCTTCGCAAAATTATGTAGGCACGGTAGAAGAATCAGTGGCGGTATCGCTCGCGTTTTCAGGTATGGGAACGGTAGAAGAAGTGCTGGTGGACGAAGGACAGCGCGTGCGGAAAGGGCAGTTGCTCGCCAAGCTCAACACGGCTACAGCCGAAAATTCGTATCAGTCGATGCTTGCCAAACAGCAACAGGCGCAGGATGCCTACGACCGTCTTGTGAAAGTTCACAAAAACGGAAGCCTGTCCGACATTAAGTTAGTAGAAGTAGAAACGGGCTTGCAACAGGCAAAATCGATGACTGCTATTGCCAAAAAGAACCTTGACGACTGCCGCCTCGTTGCGCCGCGCGATGGCGTGATCGCCGTCCGTTCCGTTGAAGCAGGCAACAGCGCGATGCCCGGCATGGCAGCGTTCAAACTCATTTCAATAGATAAAGTAAACGTAAAAATATCCGTTCCCGAAAACGAAATCGGCGGTGTGCAAACAGGACAAACGGCAAGCGTTACCGTTGCTGCACTCAA
>JAITXR010000388.1 GCA_031284665.1 Paludibacter sp. | reverse complement strand
ATAGTTTATAAAGTTTGAATAAAAACTGCTAATCATTAATGTTTTTTCCGGGTTGCTTCCCCGACATATCGGGACACGGCGTGGAATACACTCACTAATCGGCTTACCGCTTGGTTTACCAAGAATGACGAACTGCGGCTACTGTTTCCCTCTCTTCATTCTACATTTTACATTCTCGATTCTCAATTCATTTCTTAATTTCCGCATTGTTTATTGGCACATTGTTTATTGTCTCATTGTTAATTAATTTTCAAAAACCACTTATCGCTTGTACTTAAATCGGCACCTGACACTCCTGAGCGGTCAAATTTTTTCTTAATATTCTCGTCCCAAAGAAAACGATTTCCTGCTCCTGCCAATTCTTGATTTAGACGGCGAGCCTCGCGCAAGAGGTCTTCCCAGCGATGCCCCTCAAATCCGAGTTCGCGGGCTGCTTCGGCAATAATAAATCTTTCGAGAAAAAGTATAGAATCCTGTTTTGTAGTTGCCTCCGTAGGAAAGTTTACATTCGGCAAATTTGCCCGTCCACGTACTCCGCGATTGTTACGCCACGCTCCTCTTAAACGTAATGCGCCTATATCGGCATATCGGGCATCAAAATTATATGGAGCAGGATATGGCTCAAATGGGCTGTAGCCGGTAACTTTTACCGAGTCGCCCGGATATGCAGTTCCATCTGCACGCTTGAAATCAAATGTTACGCCAAACAAACCATCGTTCACTATTGCCCACGCAAGTTTGGGATAACCGGCGCGGTTAACGGCTTCGGCATATCGGAGATGCAACATTCCGGCGCGGTATAGCCACCATCCGCCTTTTGTGTCGGCATTGGGATATTCGTCGAAATAAGAATATTTTTTGATATAATAATCGTTGCCTTGCTGTGCGATACCACCTGTCAAGCCGCGAGCGTCGAAGTTAAAACCATTTTTCTGAGTTTCGGCACCCCAGATGTCTTCTACTGAATAGTCCGATGGGCGTAGTTTATAGTTCCCGTTTTTGCTTGTCGGGTCAAAAAGTTTACGAAGGGTATATGCCGGCTCAAACTTCTTGTCGTAATTAAAAAACCAAATATGCTCCCACGACGCACGTGCCTGACCAAGCACTCCGCCAAACATTTCGCGCCAAGCGTTGTGCATCGAACTTATATCCTCAGGTTTGTAGCGGTCGTTAAGGATTCCGTAACTCCACGCTGTTGTTCCAAAAGTCCACGACTCTTCGGTACAAAGGCGATATTTGCGGTCGGCATCGTTGTTTCCTGCCACTTTGTCTTCGCCTGCGCTCATCACTGTGCGGTACAGTTGTGCTGCTTGTTCGTATTGATTATTGAACAAATAAAGGTCGGCAAGCACTAAACGTTTATCGATATAACTTTGAGTTAAATTATATCCGTCGAGTGTGCCGGTGATGGGAGTGCTTTTGTAGTTTTCGAGCGTCGGCAATCCTTCCATACAGCGAATAAGTTCGGGGAGCAAGGCATCTAAATTTAGATAATTATTGTTTTTTTCTATGTCGGCTTTTGAAACAATAGGCTCGGTAATGTACAAAACGCTCTCAAAATGAATGCCGAGTTGCAGATAAATCCAAGTGCGGATAGCCGCAACATCCGAGTAACGCTCGGCATATTCTTGTTGCAACAGTCGATTATCGGCAAGCATAAGGTCGAAATTATACATTATGTCGTTACAAGTCTGAATAACTTTGTAAAATGGATTAGCATCAGCCCAAGCGTTGTTTTTCGATGGTTTGCTTATACTGATTTCCTGAAGGTCGGCATCGGCATTTGTTGTAACGTCCATAAGGTCGGCACGCAGTTCGTTGAGAACTATTACGCGGTCGGCTAATTGCATAAACTGACCGTACAAGCCAATTATTGCTTTGTCGGCACTTCCTACATCGGTGTAAACATTTTTGGATTCGACAACTTCCTCCGGAATTGTATCAACACAGGATGCGAAAGTAAATATTGCTGCGATAAATATTGCAAGCGAATAAATAGTATTTTTCATATTTTAATTTATTGTGTTTGTTATTCTTTAATTTTTCGTCTTTACTCTATAACGATAATTTAATTCCCAACGATACTGTGCGTGGTTGAGGAGCTACGCAGGCATCAATTCCGTAGTATAAAGGGTTTTGCCCTGACGAAAATTCGGGGTCAAGTCCTTTGTAACGTGTTAGTGTAAAAAGATTTTCGCCGGTAGAAAAAATTATACACGACTGTATAAAACTCCAATTAATACTTAAATCGTAAGCCAACGTAAGCGATTTCATTCTCAAATACGAGCCGTCTTCAATCCAGCGGTCGGAGAAACGTGCATTGCCCATCGGGTCGCCGTAAGCCACGCGCGGAATGGTAGTTACATCGCCTTCGCTACGCCAGCGGTTGAGCAGTGCTATTGACTGATTGTCGAGACCGGCGCCACTTTCGGTCAGTGTGCGAGTGTAGTTATACACATCGTTTCCGAGCGAGTACACCATCAGGGCGTTGAGTGTCCATTTTCCATATTTGAAAGTGTTTGTAATTGAGCCAAACACATCCGGATTTGGATTTCCAATCACAACTCTATCGTCGTCGTTAATCAAATTATCCGTATTTTGGTTTACGAATTTAGTGTCGCCTGCAGCGAAAGGCACAGTTACCAATCCTTGTATAATGTGCAGTCCATCTTGTGTGGCTTGGGCTTGTGTGGCATAAACGCCATCGCTTTGATAGCCGTAGAACAGACCAAGAGGCTGACCTGTTTTTGTTTGTACGCTAGCACCAAGAATGTCGGTTGTGAAGTCTTCGCCTGCAAGGTCAAGTATTTCGTTGCGATAGGCGGATGCCATTACGCCTAAATCCCATTTGAATTTGCTGTTTATTATTCTTGCATTGATACTCAGGTCGATACCTGTGTTTCGCATTGAGCCTGCGTTGTCCAAATAAACATTATAACCGGTAGCGGTATTTGGTTTTGTGAGCAAAATCATATCGCGAATGGTATTGTGATATAAGTCCAACGAAAGATTGATGCGTTGATTAGCAACAGCAAGGTCGAATCCGACATTTATTCTTTCAATTTTTTCGGGTTTGAGAGCCGAGTTTACCAAATTTCCGCGTACCAAACCCCACATTCCGTACTGGTTTTGTGGTTGATAATAATATTTTGAAGTGTAATTACCAATTTCGTCGTTACCTGCTAATCCGTAACTTGCTCTGATTTTCAGCGTATTGAGCCAAGTTGCATCTTTTAGAAATTTTTCGCCACTAAGCAACCACGCTGCGCCTACCGAAGGATAAATAAACATTCGTGGAGCATCAATTCCCGAACGTGAAGTGGCATCGGCAGCACCGGATATGTTAAAGAAATACTTGTTTTGCAGCGCATAATCAACATTTGCATAGACTGACAGCCAATTCCACGAGCCGATACTTCCGCCAAGTTGATTTAGCAGAGTTTGTCCGTATTGTATTGATTTGAAACTGTCGGAACCGGAGTTGTAACTTTTGCCGTAATCGTCCTCTGCCTTATTGTTCTGATAACGTAAACCTACACGCGCTGCGATGTTGTTATTGGCGTTGAAACTTTTGTTATAATCGGCAAAAATATCGCCAAAAAGTGAAAATAAACGGTCAACTCTGTGTTGCATTTCGTTGAAAACCGGCTCGTCGTAAAGTGGGTCAAAAGCCACACCTACACTGGGATAAAATACTTTTTCGCGTTCTTTGTTAAAGTTCAAACCAAGAATGCCCTGAACATTGAGATTGCGGTTAAGCATCCAGCGCAAACCGAATGACCCAAGAAAACGATAATTTACATTTACAAGTGTCAGATTGTTTGTCAAAACATAAGGGTTGCTGTTGCCAAAAACATCTATATTTTCCTTGTTAGGCGAAATTTCTCCTTCTTCGTTGTAGATATAAGCGGCTGTAAATGGCGACTTTAGCAATGAACTGAGAATTGGATTTTGATATCGATTTGCACCTTCGTTAATGTAATTTTTTGTGCCGTAAACAAAACTCATATTTGCCAAGAAATCCATATCTTTTGTAAGGTGAATTTCGGAATTGAAACGAGTATTAAATCGTTGAAAATCAGTATTTTTTACAGTTCCTTGTTGAGTCAGGAAACCGAGCGAAAGCATATAAGTTGCCACTTCGTCGCCACCGGATACATTAAGGTAATAATCCTGATTATACGATGCGTTGTTATAAATTTCGTTTTGCCAGTCAGTATTATGATTATAGCGATAATAATCAGGATTTCCTTCGTATCCCCATGCTTGTTTTACGGGAATATTATTATTAAAATAAGGCAGAGATGAAATTTCGGCTGCCGTAAGTGCCGGATTTGTTTGCTGAATATCGGAAAGCAAACTTTTTTGTTGAGCGGCATTCATTACAGGCAAATGTGTAGGCTCAAAATTGATACCGGTATGAACGTGAGCATTGATTTTTGTTGCAAGTTGCTGAACTTTTTTTGTTTTAATAAGCACAACACCGTTTGCTGCCTTTACGCCATAAATCGACGAGCCATCTTTGAGAATGGTGATGCTTTCAATATCTTTCGGGTCGATGGATGCAAGTGGATTTGCTTCGTAATTCCCAATAAGCGACGACGAATAATCAGTGTTTTCGTAAGGCATCCCGTCCACCACAAACAGAGGCATAGTGCCTGCGTTGATAGTGTTAAATCCGTGAAGGAACATCGCCGCACTATTGCCGGGCAGTCCTGACCGAATAAGTGTGTTTACTCCGCTTGCATAACCTTGCATCAACAAATCGGGGGTAACAGCCACGCTTAAATCCGTATTTTCCTGTATTGTAGCCCACGAATATGGCGATGAGGTTTGCGATTTATTACCGGCAGGAGCGTAGGAGTCGTAACTCTTATTTTTGAACGATTCTTCGTAAAGGCTAATATTGATATTTGTTCGCCCACGCAGCGACACATCGCGACGTGCATAACCAAAACCGGAAACCTGCAAAATGGCATTTGGATTCGATAGTTTGAGCGAATAAGCACCATTATCGTCGGTAATTGTTGATGCTAATCCCGGCACATCAATATGGATACCGGCAAGTGCTTTGCCTGTCGATGCATCGGTAACAACGCCTGTAATATAGCCTTCTTTTCCGGCATTGTTCGACTCTTGTGCTACGACAGCATTATTGAGCAGTAAAAATATTGCTAAAAATCCGGCGATTAAAATTCTTTTCATATTGTGAAATATATAATGTTAATGTAATTACTTATCTAGAGAATAAAATTTTAATCATTCGGGTCAACTAATGGTACTAAACGAATGTAATCCAAGAAAATAAGACCCTGATAGCGGCTCGCATTGCTTGCATTTAACGCTCCGTCGCGGC
>JAITXR010000142.1 GCA_031284665.1 Paludibacter sp. | reverse complement strand
TATTAAATTTAATTTACGAAAAAGACAATCGAAAATTCAGATTAAGCAATGTGATTGAGTTGAAAAACTCGTTGATTGCTACCGTTTTTAGATACGATACAGAAAACAAAGAGGTGGATTTCACAACAGATATTTCGGAACTCAATATTGAAAATTTAACCGTAAATAAAATTTCTTCGGCACTTTCTGTCAATAGAATTATCAAACTGTATCCCGCAAAAGATACCGTTGTTTTTGTCAAACCCAATCAATACCGTTATTGGCTTTCACTTATCGCTTATCGCGATGCCGATAGTTGTTTTGCTGATTATGCCGAAGCTGGTTACTAAAATATGACAGTAGAAGACACACACAACAAAAAAAGTAAGCCAACTCCATTAACAAATAGAGAAGGAACAACTATAGATACACTTTTATCTTGTATGAAAGATGCTTCTACTCATTTCAAAAGGGCTTGTAACCAATCAAATTTACAACACCCATTAAACGAAAATAAACTAACGCAAATTTTAGTAGAGCAAATAGAAGTGCAAATCAAACCAATAGCAGGAGTTGGTATAAAAAATCAATATTCGGATATTTTCTTTGGCACAAAAGGTATTCCCGATTTTTATTTTCACAAAGTAGAAGAAGGAGTTACTCATTATCCTCTTTTTGTTGTTGAAGCCAAAATTTTACCAGCACCAACTGAAAATCGTAAACAAGAATATGTTATCGGTAATAAAAACAATGGTGGAATAGAACGTTTCAAAACCGAAAAACACGGCAAAGGACTGAATAAATGCGGTATGATTGGTTTTGTAGAAAATAATACTTTTGAATATTGGCAACAAACAATCAACACTTGGATTAAGGAATTATCGGACAATAATAATTTTTGGAAAAATGATGAAACTCTTGTAAAGAATGAAAATACTTCTGATTTTATGGCATTACAATCTATTGCACATAGAATTTCCGGAACAAATGTCAGTTTATATCATTTATGGATATACACCAAGTAATATTTATTCGCTGCCGCACTAGCTATTTCCATATAATAGGCACATTTGTGTTTCTGAAGAGAATATAAGGCTTAACTTTTTTACCCAATTTTTTTAATTACTCTGCTCTATTTTCTCTTTAACCAAAGTTTTGAGTGTATCAAAAATATCATCAATGCTTATTGCGTTTTTGTCGGCAGGATAAATATCTTCCACAAAATTATGGTTAAGCGCATCACATAATGTAAGAAGTAATTTTACTTCTACATCATCGCGTTTGTAAAGGTCATATATATTTTGACGTGTTTTTCCAACTTTTCGAGCAAGTTCGGCACTACTTATATTATTCTGTTTTACAAACTGTTGAATTAATTTACCAATGTGAGTTTTTCTGTAATTCATAATATACTAATTTACAATATATTAGTTGATAAGAACAAAAAAAATCAAAAAAATCAAAAAAAAACACAAGAAATTATTTGTCGTTTCAAAATATTGTTTTACATTTGAGCCGTGAAATTTTTTCAATGCGCACTTAAAATTATTTACACAATTATTTACTAATGTTTCGCACCTCTCTTTAAGTTCTTGACAGATAGGATATAACGAGAGGAGCTTTTTTTATATCTATCTGTATATCAGTATTTTAATTTTTGCATTTTCATAAATCACTCTTGTATAAGCAGTTATCTATTTGAGGGGCAAACATTTGCGCTACTTTCGGATTCAACAAGATTTTTGCAAACAAATCTGTTGCATCAATTTCCAAAATTTCGGCAATGGTTTGCGCTATTTCAATAAACAAGCCCAACAGCCGCATATCAAGCGTTTGCCGCAGATTATCGGCATTCATTGCCTTGAACAGCGCACCTTTTGACACATAATGTTCGTACCTGAACCGAAACGAAAGCAAAATATAAGCAAGCAATGTGATTGTTGTGTCAGCAATCTGCGCATCGAAGTTGCTCGACTGGCTGCCACCCAAATTCAACAACTGCTTTGTTTCCTTAAAAAACACTTCTATCGAC
This sequence comes from Paludibacter sp., assembly GCA_031284665.1. Taxonomy (GTDB): domain Bacteria; phylum Bacteroidota; class Bacteroidia; order Bacteroidales; family Paludibacteraceae; genus JAITXR01. Next base: position 1,423 of record JAITXR010000142.1, on the reverse strand, counting down.
CACCTAATTTGGTATATTTCAATAAGTTTGACAAAACTCAGGTTTGTGTCGGTGCTCAAAAACACTTTCCAATCGCCATTTGTACCCTGACGCGAAAAAAACAGCGTTACAGGAACATCGCCCATCTGTACATCGGCTCTAAAATATTGCAGGCGCATTTTGCGACAGCGTTTTACATTTTTGATATTGAATGAGTTACGTATTTCTTTGTATGTCAAAGATTTGCCGCGATACAAAAATTTCGTTTTTACAAACTTATACATACCTATCAAATGAACGTTTTGAGAGCGCACTGCCAAAACCAGCGATTGACAGGTAAACCAACTGTCGCACAATACATAATCTATTGACAATGAGTGAAATACAGCCATATAAAACATCTGTATTGCCATCTCTATTTTACTTTTATCCAATTCTTTAATGCGTTTTTGACCTTCGGCATCCTTCATTCGTTTTTTGCAATACTGCCGACGAAGTTCTTTTTTGCTCATTCCGTAAGGCTTGTCTTCACGATTGCCTTTTTCGCTAAAAAGTGCAAAATCAAGCGGAATAGACGACTTACCATCCCAATACAACGCAACTAACATCTTGAAACCCAACTTAAAACTGTGGCTCACATGGTCGTAAACCTTGCCGATTTTCTCTATGTTTTTGCCTGTTTTTTCAATCAAAGTGTCGTCTAAAATCAAGCATTTTGGCTTCTTTTCTACATCTTCTTTTTCTGTTATGGCAATAAATTTGGTGGCAATATACCATAAAATCCTGCGCCAATTGATTGTCTCATTGTTCTTTAAACGAAAAAAAACGTCCTTGCCAATCTGTATTCCTTGTTCGTTAAGTTCTGATAATGAGGAGTTTACTGTTTTGTTTCCGCGTGCAAGCATCCACAACAGCAGTGAAATTACCCACTGAAAACTGTAACCGTCTTTTTTGAAGTTGCTGAACTCCGAAAAATGTTCTGTCAGTTTCATCGCCTTGAAACCGCTCAACACATTTTCACTGTTTAATTTATTTTCGTTGAAATCTATTTCGATTTCTGAAATATTTTTTGTAATTTTGTCGCGTAGCATATTTTAGGTGTTTTGGAATTACACCGCTAATATACTCATTTTTAATGATATATCAGCTAAAATATGCTACTTTTTTTCGTTTTTTTTCCCCACTTTCTATGGCTTTTGGAGAGTGCGAAACATTAGATATTTATATTATCAATAATTGTTTAAGATATTAATCTGAGTTTTATATAATAATATTTTCTAAAAGATTAATATTCAGATATATTTTTGTCCGTTAGGGGAATAGTTATTGTTTTGTAGCCTGTTTTCTATTGATATGTATTCCCTACTGGAAATTTGGGAACGAATATTTTTTTAATTAACCTTATTTTTTTACATCTCACCTTTCAAGACTTGCGGAAGTTGAA
>JAITXR010000333.1 GCA_031284665.1 Paludibacter sp. | reverse complement strand
GTGAGGGTGAAGCCGCTGAAAGATAATTTTTGTACCGTACGCTGCGAAACCTGCGGGACTGAATATTATACAGGTGGCGGTTTCGGACTGCCAAGTAAAGGCAATGCATCCGAGCCTTTGAAAAGATATAACACAGCACTTTCGGGTGATATTTTATCTATTTTTCCTTGATGATAATGCAAAACAAAATATTTTTTATACTTTTGCCATCTCAAAAAAAAAATATGTAAAAACAACAAACATATAATCGCAAAACACAATGACACAATCAATTAAAGAAATTCTCAAAAGAACAGATTATGGCGCAGTCGTAAATGTAAAAGGCTGGGTGCGCACACGGCGCGGAAATAAAAATGTAAGTTTCGTGGCAATTAACGACGGCTCGTGTGTTCATAACATACAAGTAGTGATTGATAATGAGCGCTTTGGCGAAGAATTTCTCAAACCTATTACTACCGGCTCGTGCATTAGCGTTATTGGGAAAATTGCAGAATCGCTCGGCAAAGGTCAAAGCGTTGAAATTCAAGCCGAAACAGTTGAGATTTACGGCACTGCCGACCCTCTGACTTATCCGTTGCAGAAAAAAGGTCATACTCTCGAATTTCTGCGCGAGATTGCTCATCTTCGCCCTCGTACAAACACTTTTGGCGCAATTTTTCGCCTTCGTCATAATATGGCAATGGCTATTCATACTTTTTTCCACGAACGCGGATTTTTTTACTTCCACACTCCCCTTATCACAGGCTCGGATTGCGAAGGTGCAGGGCAAATGTTTCAAGTAACGACGCTTAATCTCTACGACCTTAAAAAATCGCCAAACGGACAGATTGATTATTCAAACGACTTTTTCGGCAAACAGACGAGTTTGACTGTTTCGGGGCAACTCGAAGGCGAACTTGCAGCAATGGCACTTGGGAAAATTTATACTTTTGGTCCTACTTTCCGCGCCGAAAATTCAAATACACCACGCCATCTTGCTGAATTTTGGATGATTGAGCCTGAAATGGCGTTTTACGAAATTGCTGATAATATGCAGTTGGCGCAAGAATTTATTCAATATTGCATTCGTTGGGCGTTAGAAAAATGCAGCGACGACCTTGAATTTCTCTGCGAAAGGCACGACAATGAACTTATTGACCGCCTGAAATCTGTTGTCGAAAACGATTTTGTACGACTTCCTTATACGCAAGGGGTTGAAATACTGCAAGATGCTGTGGCAAAAGGACAAAAATTTGATTTCCCTGTAACTTGGGGCATCGATTTGCAAAGCGAGCACGAGCGTTATTTGGTGGAACAGCATTTCGAAAAACCTGTGATTTTGACCGATTATCCTAAAGAAATCAAAAGTTTTTATATGAAACAAAACGATGATGGCAAAACAGTAAGAGCAATGGACGTTTTGTTCCCAAAAATCGGCGAAATTATCGGTGGCTCGCAACGCGAAGAAGATTACGAAAAACTGAAACAACGCGCCGAAGAAATGCACGTTCCCGAAAAAGATATTTGGTGGTATATGGACACGCGCCGTTATGGCACTGCGCCTCATTCGGGATTTGGGCTTGGTTTTGAGCGCCTTTTGCTTTTTGTTACCGGAATGCAAAATATTCGAGACGTTATTCCATTCCCAAGAACTCCAAATACCGCTGATTTTTAATCGTTTATCCTATTTTTACATTATATTGAATACCTGCTGCAATTTGAATTTCGTAGCGGGTATTTTCTTTTTTTACAATTTCGGTTTCGGCGCACTCAGGTTTTCCCTGACTTGTGAAACGCAAAATTCCTGTTCCTCCATCGGCTTTAACGGAAATTTTTTCGCTGTCGCAATAAACGTGAATATTGCCAAAAGGAGTTGGTACATCGCCTTCAACCCATTCTAAATCAGCAAGGTATGGCTCTATTTCGTAGGTCTGAAATCCGGCAGTTGTAGGGCGCACTCCAAGATAATATTTTCCTAAAAGATACAACGGACTTGCACCCCAAGAGTGGCAAAGACTTTTGCCATAAGGTCGCCCATACATTGCGTAATGTTCTGCACCACAGTCGTTTGGGTTGTATTTTTCCCAAAAACTTGTTGCGCCCAAATCTAACATTCCACCCCAATAATTACGAATTTCGTTCAAAACGTGATTATGCTCACCGAGCAGGCAAAGTGCTTCGAGCTCGTAAAAACGCATATATGGAGTGGTGATTTTCAGTGCTTTATCGTTTAGTAATACGTTATTTTTAACTTGTTCTTGATGTCTGTCTAACAGAAAATCAAAAATCACGGCAAAAATATTTGTAAACGGTGTAACCTGCTCACTCATAATATTATTTTCGAGGTTATGAACAAACGCACCGTGTTTTTCCGACCAAAAACACGCATAAAATGTCATTAAAAAATTATCGGCAGCATCTTTGTAATATGTTTTATCTTCTTTATTATCAATCACTTCGGCGCACAAAGCCATTGTTTGTAAACTGCGCCAATAAAGTAATTGTTCAAAACTTACTTCGCCCGATTTACTCATTTTAAAATCAGCCCAATCAATAAAAATCCAATCGCCCGCCTTGCCCTCGAGCATTTTACTATCGTTTGTGCGAGCAAAGCAAAAATCCATTAAAGTTTTCATTTTTGGATATATTTGCTCTAAAAAACTGCGGTCGCCGGAATATAAATAATAATCGTAAATGCTTATAAACCAATAAAATGTATAGTCCATTATTGTATTTATATGACTTGTAACAGGGTCTTTACCCCGCAGGGCATAAATGCTGCGTTTTACCGATTGATTGTCGTTAAAAAGGTAATAATTCATTAAATAACTTTGCGCCGCATCGCCACTCCAAACCCAGCGGTCGCGCTTTATTCCATCTACAAAAAATTCACGCGAAGTTAAATGAAGAGTATAAGCACTAACTTCCCATATTCGATTGATTAACTGGTCGTTACAGCGGAAACTGCCTTTGCGTTCTAAAGGCAGATATTCGTAAAACATTGTTAAATCATTGTAATTAACCGATTTATCACATTCAACATAAACATATCGAAAAGCGCGGGAATTTTGGAGTGTGATATTTCCATTTTGTGAATTATCGATGTCGAGAATATCAAAAGTTTCGCAATGTTCAGTATCAAGTGCCTCTTCTTTTGATTCGCCGTATTAGATTGATAATCTGCCATTTCCTGCAATTGAGTGGAATGAAAGAAAACCAAAAGTTTCGTGTCCGAAATCGTACAAAATTCCTGAATTTAGTTTTTCTGAACTCAGCGTAGTGGCTTGTTCTGTCGCAAGTTTAAACTCAGATGGCAATGAGTTGGGCGAATTAAAATTCCATGTGCCAACTTTCTGATATTCAGTGCCGGAACTCGTATCCGATGCTTTTCCCGATTCGTCAATCCATTCTTTATCTTCGCAGGTTACAAGCCAAGTTTCGTTCGATTTTACAGTTTCGCCATTCACAAATATCGCAGGTACATTTGTTTGATTATAAACTTTTATGTTCACCGAATGTTTGCCAGCCGAAAGCGGAATTTCAGTAGGATAACCGCAGCACATTTTGCCATCTATCTTTACATTATATTGCCCTTCGACCTGCAATAAAAAAGTTTCATCGTGCTGTAAGTCAAATTGTTTCGAAAATTCAACAAGCACATAATGACTGTCCATTTTCCAAAAAGGCGGAAAAAATGCACCGCGTTCACTTCGGCGGCATTGCATACGGTTAGCGAGCCAAATTTCAAAATCGCCGGGGTACCAAATCCAAGTTGCTGGGTTTTTCATTTTTGTTATGTATTTTTTAGCGGTAAAGTGATAAAAATTCAACATCAAGTTTCGGCACTATTTTTCTTCTAACACAAAGGATATAGTTTGTTGTCATACTATTTCCATTTTACATCTTTTGCACCAAAACTCTGGCAAAACATTTTTTACCATTTATATATGGATAGTATTCCTTATTTTCGATAAGACAATATCCCTTTTCCAATAATCCATTTAATATTGGGCGAGCAGATACAGCGAATGGTTTATGATAGTTATCCGGAATATAACAATTATCTACAAGTAATATTTTAGAATCATCATCTTTTTTGTACTTTGCAGGTATATCATCTAAATGCATTATTTTTAGATGCTCATATTTTGGTCTGTTTGTTATTGGTAAGTTGGTGTACCAATGTCCTGATGCATCTATAAGACGTTTTCTATCGTCTTCAAACCAATCAACTCTATTATATCCTGCCCATACTTTATAGTAATAGAAATATGGAATAAATGAGTTTGTTACGATGTTGGATATGTTAGAAATAATCAAAAACTTTTTTTTGCTTTTAATTATTGTTTTCCAATAATCTGCCGCTCTTGAAAACGGTGGATTTGTACATACAATATCGGCTTCTTCATTCAAAATTTTCAGAGAAAGCGGGTCGTCAAAACTGCCGGTGTATCCTTTTGGTGATTGTTTCTCTATTTTAATTCTTCCATCTTCGCCCACTTCGTAGGTAATTAAATACACCAATCCTTTGCTTCCTGCATTAAATAAATCTATCGGACCGGAATAGTGCGTGCAAATAAGTTTTTTTAATCCCAAATTTTTAAAATTATTTATGAAATATAAAGCAAATGCAGAAGTTCTTTTTTCATTTATCTTGCCGTTTTTTTCATCAACAGCATCATCACAATTACAAAATACTATTTTATCTTTCCAAATTTCTTTTGCGTACATTGATATTTCTTTTTCAATATCTTCGTAGCGGGTATAAAATTCATCATTTTTTCTTTTTTGTGCCTTTTGCATTAAATCTTTCGGCGATGATAATCCTCGTTCTTTAAGCGTTGGCGTAGTCTTTTTTACGATTTTTACTATTGGTTTTTTATCATCAATTTTAATGAAAATATCTTCTATAAATAAGTTATGGGATTTAATAAATTTAACATATTCTTCAAATAAATCATCATTGAAAAAATAAATTTCCTTCTTTTTATCTTCTCTGAATTTTTGAAATACATCTTTTATATCCTTCTCCACCTGCGCCATATCCTTTACTGCACAAGAGAATAAATAACGATAAGTGTTCTCTTTCGATTTACCCGTCATATTATTATATTCACTTACCCGTCTTTCCAAATCGCTGGTTTTACCAATTTTGCATTTTGAGGGTTCTAACGATGCCTGAACAATGTAAATATATTGCTTTTCTTTTTCCATAATATATTATTTTCCACTGGCGATTCTATGCTGTTATGCCCATGTATAC
>JAITXR010000270.1 GCA_031284665.1 Paludibacter sp. | reverse complement strand
ACCAACCCCGAATTGTTCTGGAGCATAAGTAAGTATCTCGTTATCGAAGTTGATTAAAGATGTATAAATGCGTTTTTCTTGACCTCGACGATACTGTATGGGATTTTCACAGCAATTCTCATCTGTCGCTTGCTGATGTTTTTGTTATGCTAAATCTTGATAAATATTTTAGCAATTTTGATGCGTTTTTTGAGATTTACTGCAAAAAAAACACTGAACTTTGGGAGGATTACGGACGAGGGAAAATTACCCAAGAATTTTTAATGATTGAGCGTTTTCGCTATCCGCTTTCGTTAATGGGCGTGAACGACCTAAAACTTGCCGCCCGAATGAGCGATGAATATCTTGCCATTCTGCCAACAAAAAAAACCTTGATGCCCGATTGCATTGAGGTTTTAGAGTATTTGTACGCCAAATATCCGCTCACGATAGTATCAAACGGATTTACCGAAGTGCAGTACAAAAAACTGCGCAGTGCCGACATTGAACATTATTTTCGCCACATTGTACTTTCCGAAAATGCCGGTGCATTAAAACCAAATCCGCAGATATTCGAGTATGCACTTTCGCTCAACAACGCCCAAGCAAGCGAAACAATTATGATTGGCGATAGTTATCAGTCGGATATTTTAGGGGCAAACAATGCCGGAATTGATGCAATTTACTATCCGCTCACCTACCCTGACAATCCTGCGGAATATTCTAAAAGTAAGCATATTATCAAAAGTTTGAAGGAAATAATGAGGATAATTTAGAGGAAAAGATTAGCGGGGTTTTTAAAAGTAAAGTATTTTTCATTCATAACATTCTTCGCGATTAAACGTGTAGTTTGAAACTGGTTTTCTCACTGTATCAACAAATTGCATAAAGTTATCTACAAGATTTTTCCTGTTGTTTTTTTCTACTCTAATTTCACGTTGGATTGTACGCATATTATTTCCTAATGAAATAATTACATTTTCATTTTTTTCATTAAGGATTTTGTGCACAAGGCGAATTTTTTGAATTTCAAATTCTTTAGTACTCATTTTTTTTTAGGTGTAAAAGTTTTCTATTACAAAGTTAATACATTTATTTTGAAAACAATACAGGAAGTTGTTTTTTTCTTTGTGTCTTTCTGTTTACATAAGAGAAAAGAATAAAATAACGTTATGCTCAACCACAACCCGATAACCACTCAAACTTCTCAAACCATTCAAATTTCACAAACTCCTCTTGTCATTTTAAACTTTTGCGCAAATTTTGTTTCTAAATAATACCACATTTTATATATTATGATTTTCTATGACAATATCCGAAATAAGCATCCGTCGTCCTGTGTTATCAACTGTGATTGTGTTGATAATTTTTCTTCTTGGCATTATTGGTTATACTTATTTGGGAGTACGCGAATATCCAAATGTTGATAATCCGATAATTACAGTAACAGTAACTTACCCGGGCGCAAATGCCGAAGTGGTTGAAAATCAAATTACTGAGCCTCTCGAACAAAATATTAATGGTATTCCGGGCATCCGCTCGCTATCAAGCCAAAGCAGTCAAGGCTCGTGCCGAATAACTGTGGAGTTTGAGTTGAGTGTGGATTTGGAAACTGCCGCCAACGATGTGCGCGATAAAGTTTCGCGAGCGCAACGTTACCTCCCGCGCGATTGCGACCCTCCAACTGTGGCTAAGGCTGATGCTGATGCTCAACCAATTATGCAAATAACTGTTCAAAGCGAAAAACGGTCGCTGCTCGAAATAAGCGAAATTGCAGACCTGACGGTAAAGGAACAGTTGCAGACAATTCCCAATGTGAGCTCGGTCGAAATTTGGGGCGAAAACCGTTACTCGATGCGGCTCTGGCTCGACCCTGCTAAAATGGCTGCTTACGGCATTACTCCGCTTGATGTACGCAGCGCAATAGAGCAGGAAAACGTGGAATTGCCATCGGGAAGTATCGAAGGCGACGAACTGGAATTGAGTATTCGTACACTTGGGTTGCTTATTACGCCCGAAGAGTTTAACAATCTGATTATCAAGGAAAATAATTATCAAATTGTTCGTTTTGGCGATATAGGCAGAGCCGAACTCGATGCTGCCGACCGCAAAAATATCCTTCGCCGCAACGGCATTCCGGTTGTCAGTCCGGTAATAATTCCGCAACCCGGCGCCAATCAGATTGAAATTGCCAACGAGGTTATTCTCCGTATCGGGCAAATGAAAAAAGATTTACCCGACGATGTTAAAGTCGAAGTTGCTTTTGATAATACAAAATTTATTCGTGCCTCGATTAACGAAGTGCAAGACACAATTTATATTGCTTTTGCGCTGGTTATCATTATTATTTTCCTTTTTCTGCGCGACTGGCGCGTAACTCTTATCCCAATAACGGTAATTCCTGTTTCGCTTGTCGGTGCGTTTTTTGTAATGTACGTATCCGGTTTTTCGATAAATGTACTGTCGATGTTGGCAGTAGTGCTTGCGGTGGGGTTAGTGGTTGACGATGCGATAGTTGTAACCGAAAATATCTACGTAAAAATCGAGAATGGGATGAAACCTCTCGATGCCGGAATTGCAGGCTCAAAAGAAATTATTTTTGCTGTAATTTCGACCACCATTACACTTGTATCAGTATTTTTCCCGATAGTTTTTCTCGAAGGGATGACCGGCAGATTATTTCGAGAATTTAGTATTGTGGTATCAGGCGCAGTACTTATTTCGGCACTTGTAGCAATCACATTCACGCCAATGCTTGCTACAAAATTATTAGTAAAACAAGAAAAACAAAGTTGGATATACCGAAAAACAGAGCCGTTTTTTGCCGGAATGAACCACTTTTACACTCGCTTATTAAACGGTTTTATAAAACGCAAATGGCTTGTATTTCCTATCACAGCCCTTACTTTGATATTAATTGTATGGCTGTGGAACATTGTTCCCGCCGAAATGGCTCCCCTCGAAGACCGTTCGCAAATCACCATCCGCACCACAGCACCCGAAGGCGCAACTTTTGAATTTATGCGCGATTATAATCTGCAAGTTGCAAATATTGTAGATTCGATAGTGCCGGAACGGACATCGGACATCAATCTTTCGCGCAGTTCGTTCGGTTTTGTACGGGTAATGTTGCCGGATATAAAAGACCGCAAGCGCAGCCAAATGGAAATTGCCGAACAACTTTCAGCCTCTTTGCGAAACGAAAACAAGGCGCGCGCTTTTGTTCAGCAACAATCGTCGATGGGCAACGGACGAGGAGGAATGCCTGTTCAATACGTGCTGCAAGCAACCAATATCAGCAAGTTACAAGAATTTATTCCGCCATTTATGGAAAAAGTACAGCAAAGTCCACTTTTCCAAATGAGCGACGTAAATCTGAAATTCACAAAACCCGAAACCCGCATTATAATCGACCGCGACAAAGCGTCGATGCTTGGCGTAAGTATTCGTGATATAGGGCAAACTTTGCAATATGCACTCAGCGGACAGCGTATGGGATATTTTTATATGAATGGGAAACAATACGAAATTCTCGGCGAAATCAACCGTCAGCAACGCAATACGCCACTCGACCTTAAATCTATCTACATAAAAAATAACAAGAAAGATATGTTGCAGTTAGACAATCTGGTACGCCTCGAAGAATCGGTTGCTCCGCCACAACTTTACAGATATAACCGTTTCAGTGCCGCCACTATTTCGGCAGGACTTGCGCCGGGAGTTACTATCGGACAGGGAATTGACGAAATGGACAAAATAGCGCGCGAAACGCTCGACGACACTTTCCGTACCGCACTCACAGGCGATTCAAAGGAATTTCGCGAAAGTTCGTCGAGTTTGATGTTTGCCTTTATTCTGGCATTGATACTGATATTTCTTATTCTTGCCGCTCAGTTCGAAAGTTTCAAAGACCCGCTTGTAATTATGTTTACAGTGCCGCTTGCCATTGCAGGAGCATTGATTTTTATGTGGCTCGGCGGCATTACAATGAACATTTTCAGCGAGATAGGAATTATAATGCTTATCGGGCTTGTTGCCAAAAACGGAATATTAATTGTAGAATTTGCAAACCAACGTCAGGAAACGGGAATGGGAAAATCCGAAGCCATCAAAGGCGCAGCAGTACAACGCCTTCGCCCGATTTTAATGACAAGTTTTTCGACCGTTCTCGGCTTGTTGCCTCTGGCTTTTGCTACGGGCGAAGGAGCAAACGGACGTATTGCAATGGGAGTAGCGGTAGCAGGCGGAATGTTGGTTTCTACTTTTTTGACGCTTTTTATTGTACCGGCAATGTATATGTTTATTTCGACAAGTAGAGAAAAAAAGAAAGAAAAACGAGACAAAAGACAAAAAGAATAAATAGGAAAGACAGACGATAGTTCAAGTTTATAACTTGGACTGCAAAAGCGAGTAGAACTTACAACCCTAACAGGGTTTAAAACCCTGTTAGGCTTAGGATAAATTGAATATATTTAACATTCCGTAGGAATGTATCGCTCGGTAGAAAATGCGCCACCCCCACCTATCTTGCATTCCGTAGGAATGCGACCTTTGA